>NZ_BCBO01000045.1:0-59805 GCF_001320835.1 Pseudomonas sp. NBRC 111138
CTGGTTTCCCTGCGCTTCCTGGCGTTGTCCTACAACTAACAACTCCCCGTCTTCTGGCTGCTCTGCGCTGGCTGCTGTTTTATAGGCCATCGTCCAATGGGAGAAGCCCATTGGCTGCTGTTTGGCAATGGAGTGTCAGGTGTATGTCACGTGGAGTGGGTAAGGGAATGATGGAAGCCTGTGGTTTTCACAAGATAAAGGTCGACCCTTTTACCAAGGGTTTTGATATGGGGCTGGCCAAGCCACTGTCCCGTTCGGTCAGGCTCAATGGGTTTTCTACCTGCCTGCGGCTTGAACAGATCTATTGGAATATCCTGACGGAAATCGCCAGGCTCAATACCTGTTCGGTCAGTGCGCTGTTGTCCTATGTCGATCGGGAAGTGCATTTGCGTTACGGAGGCGTGAAGAACTTCAGTGGGCTGGTGAGGGTGGTGTGCGTGGTTCACGTCCTCAAAGGTCGGGGCGCCCTCACGTCCGGGGATACGCTCGCGCAGTAGTCCGATGGCCGGGCCTTCAGCCCGACGGGCCGGGTCCTGGGCACAAAGCCGGCTGCGCTGTATTGATTTACCAGATATAATCCCGCGCTTTGCTGCGCATGCCGGGCTTTATGCACAGGGCAGGGCGTGGCGCTGTAACGATCTGATCGCCGAGACATCTCCATGCCCATGTACGACTATCAATGCGCTTCCTGTGGTCATCAGTTGGAAGCCATTCAGAAGATCAGCGCCGCGCCGCTGGTCGATTGCCCTGCCTGCCAGGCACCTGAGTTGAAGAAGATGTTGTCCATGCCGGGCTTCCGCCTGAGCGGCAGCGGCTGGTACGAGACTGATTTCAAGACCGGTGCCAAGAAGAACCTGGCCGGCGGCGACAAAGCAGACTGAGTTGAACTCTACGCGCAGGCTCCTGCATTATCCGTCCCCTGCTTTAATGTGCGGTGACGAGGCGGGCCTGCCACCGAATTTCGAATTACGAGAAGTGAAACCACGACCATGATGCGCAGCCACTATTGCGGCCAACTGAACGAGACCCTGGAAGGTCAGGAAATCACCCTTTGCGGATGGGTTCACCGTCGCCGCGACCACGGCGGGGTAATCTTCCTCGATATCCGCGACCGTGATGGTCTGGCCCAGGTAGTGTTCGACCCGGACCGCGCCGAAAGCTTCGCCGCCGCCGACCGCGTGCGCAGCGAATACGTAGTGAAGATCACCGGCAAGGTACGCCTGCGTCCGGCCGGTGCCGTGAACAAGAACATGGCTTCCGGCGGCATCGAAGTGCTGGGCTATGAGCTGGAAGTGCTGAACGAGTCGGAAACCCCGCCGTTCCCGCTCAACGAATACTCCGACGTGGGCGAAGAAACTCGCCTGCGCTACCGTTTCCTGGACCTGCGTCGTCCGGAAATGGCCGAGAAGCTGCGCCTGCGCTCGCGCATGACCACCAGCATCCGCCGCTTCCTGGATGAAAACGGCTTCCTCGACGTCGAAACCCCGATCCTCACCCGGGCCACCCCGGAAGGCGCACGCGACTACCTGGTACCGAGCCGTACCCATGCCGGCAGCTTCTTCGCCTTGCCGCAATCGCCGCAGCTGTTCAAGCAACTGCTGATGGTGGCTGGTTTCGACCGCTACTACCAGATCGCCAAGTGCTTCCGTGACGAAGACCTGCGTGCCGATCGCCAGCCGGAATTCACCCAGATCGACATCGAGACCAGCTTCCTCGATGAAAAAGAGATCATGGGCCTGACCGAGCAGATGATCCGCAACCTGTTCAAGGAAGTCCTGGACCTGGAGTTCGGCGAATTCCCGCACATGACCTTCGAAGAAGCCATGCGCCGCTACGGTTCCGACAAGCCAGACCTGCGTAACCCGCTGGAGCTGGTGGACGTGGCCGACCAGCTCAAGGACGTCGACTTCAAGGTGTTCAGCGGCCCGGCCAACGATCCTAAATGCCGCATCGCCGCCCTGCGTGTGCCTGGCGGCGCGAGCATGCCGCGCAAGCAGATCGACGACTACACCAAGTTCGTCGGCATCTACGGTGCCAAGGGCCTGGCGTACATCAAGGTCAACGAGCGCGCCAACGGTGTCGACGGCCTGCAATCGCCGATCGTGAAAAACATCCCTGAAGCCAACCTGAACACGATCCTCGATCGCGTCGGTGCGGTTGACGGCGACATCGTGTTCTTCGGTGCCGACAAGGCCAAGATCGTCAGCGAGGCCCTGGGCGCGCTGCGTATCAAGCTCGGTCACGACCTGAACCTGCTGACCTGCGAATGGGCGCCGATGTGGGTTGTGGACTTCCCGATGTTCGAAGAGAACGACGACGGCAGCTTCAGCGCCTTGCACCACCCGTTCACCGCACCGAAGTGCTCCCCGCAAGAGCTGGAAGCCAACCCTGCAGGCGCGCTGTCCCGTGCCTACGACATGGTGTTGAACGGTACTGAACTGGGTGGCGGTTCGATCCGTATCCACCGCAAAGAGATGCAACAAGCGGTCTTCCGCCTGCTGGGCATCAACGAAGCGGAACAGGAAGAGAAATTCGGCTTCCTGCTCGACGCCCTGAAATACGGCGCGCCGCCGCACGGTGGCCTGGCGTTCGGCCTGGACCGTCTGGTGATGCTGATGACCGGCGCCCAGTCGATCCGTGAAGTGATCGCCTTCCCGAAAACCCAGAGCGCTGCGGACGTCATGACCCAGGCTCCGGGTGTGGTTGATGCCAAGGCACTGCGCGAGCTGCACATCCGCCTGCGCGAGACGCCGAAGGCTGAGTAAGGCTGCAGCGTGAAAGCGCGATAAGGTTGTACGCAGTCAAAAAGGCGCATCTTCGGATGCGCCTTTGCGTTTAAAAGAGGGAAATCTCGCCTGGGGCGGGATTGATAAGGTTTCTAGAGAATTCGGAGTTGTGTTATGGCTGGCCATTCCAAGTGGGCGAACATCAAGCACCGCAAAGAGCGTCAGGATGCCAAGAAAGGCAAGATCTTCACCAAGTGGATTCGCGAACTGACCGTCGCTGCCCGTCAGGGTGGCGGTGACCCGGGCTCCAACCCGCGTCTGCGCCTGGCGCTGGACAAGGCGCTGGGCGCCAACATGAGCCGCGACATCATCGACCGCGCCGTGGCCCGTGGTGCCGGTGCGGCCGACACCGACGATATGGTCGAGCTGACCTATGAAGGCTACGGCCCGGGCGGTGTGGCAGTGATGGTCGAATGCATGACCGACAACCGCAACCGTACCGCGGCAGCCGTGCGCCATGCGTTCAGCAAGTGTGGCGGCAACCTTGGCACGGACGGCTCGGTGGCCTACCTGTTCGAGCGCAAGGGGCAGATCACCTTCGCACCGGGCACTGATGAAGACGCGCTGATGGAAGCCGCGATGGAAGCGGATGCCGATGACGTGGTCACCAACGAAGACGGCTCCATCGATGTGTTCACCTCGTTCGCCAGCTTCTACGCCGTGCGTAATGCCCTGGAAGCCGCTGGTTTCAGCGGCACCGACGCGGAGATCGTGATGCTGCCGACCACCAGTGCCGAACTGGACCTGGACGGTGCCCAGAAGGTGCTGAAGCTGCTGGACATGCTTGAAGATCTGGATGACGTGCAGAATGTGTATTCGAATGCCGACATCCCTGGGTCTGTGGCCGAACAGCTCGCTTAAGAACGATGAATATCCGCTGTGGGAGCTGGCTTGCCTGCGATAGCATCACCTCGATTTGACAGAAGCACCGAGGTGCCCGCATTGCAGGCAAGCCAGCTCCCACAGGGCTTCTATGCTGTTACACAAATGTGTGCCTGGCACATACCGTTGTAAATCCAACCCGCAGGCGTTATGACTTTAATCCTAGGTATCGACCCCGGTTCGCGCATCACCGGTTTTGGCGTGGTGCAGCAGACCCCACGCGGCTGTGTGTACGTCGCCTCGGGCTGCATCCGCACTGGCGCAGGGGAATTGGCCGAGCGGCTGCAGATCGTCTATCGCGGCGTACGTGAAGTCATCCAGACCTACGGCCCGGTCACCATGGGCATAGAGAAAGTCTTCATGGCCAAGAATGCCGACTCGGCGTTGAAGCTCGGGCAGGCCCGGGGCGCTGCCATCGTGGCAGGTGCCGAGGAGGGCATGGAGATCGCTGAATACACCGCGACCCAGGTCAAGCAGGCCGTGGTCGGCACCGGTGGCGCCAACAAGGAGCAGGTGCAAATGATGGTCATGCACATGCTCAAGCTCACTTCAAAGCCGCAGATCGACGCCTCGGATGCCCTGGCCATCGCCATTTGCCATGCCCATACCCGCTCCAGCCTGTTGCCTCACGGCTTGGGCGCAGCACGTAGTCGTGGCGGGCGGCTGCGTCTCTGATAGCATCAGCGCAATCGTTATTTTTGCGGTCAGGCTCCGATCTGACCCCCAAGCTTTAAGGATCTGAACCGTGATTGGACGCTTGCGCGGCACCCTGGCTGAGAAACAGCCGCCGCACCTGATTCTGGATGTGAATGGGTTGGGTTATGAGATGGAAGTGCCCATGACCACCCTGTATCGCCTGCCGTCGGTCGGCGAGCCGATAACCTTGCACACTCATTTAGTGGTGCGCGAAGACGCGCAACTACTCTATGGTTTCATCGGCAAGCGTGACCGCGATTTCTTCCGCGAGCTGATTCGTCTCAATGGCGTGGGGCCCAAATTGGCCCTGGCCTTGATGTCGAGCCTGGAAGTGGATGAATTGGTCCGGGCTGTATCGGCCCAGGATACCTCGGCCCTGACCAAGGTGCCGGGGGTGGGCAAGAAGACCGCCGAGCGCTTGTTGGTCGAGCTCAAGGACCGCTTCAAAGCCTGGGAGGTGGTGCCGAGCATGTTCGCCCTGGTACCGAACCAGCCGGATATGCCGGCGGCCCAGGTCGCCAGCGCGGAAAGCGATGCCGTCAATGCGCTGATCTCCCTGGGCTACAAGCCTCAGGAAGCCAGCAAGGCCGTATCGGCCATCAAGGACAAGAACCTGAGCGCTGAAGACATGATTCGCCGTGCCCTGAAGGGAATGATTTAAGTGATTGAAGCCGATCGTCTGATCGCGGCCACCGGCCCGCGTGACCGTGAAGAAGTCCAGGACCGGGCCATCCGCCCGTTGAGCCTGGCCGAATACATCGGCCAGCCCACCGTGCGCGAGCAGATGGAGCTGTTTATCCAGGCCGCTCGCGGGCGCAGTGAGTCCCTGGACCACACCCTGATCTTCGGCCCGCCGGGTTTGGGCAAGACCACTCTGGCCAATATCATCGCCCAGGAAATGGGCGTGTCGATCAAGTCCACCTCCGGCCCGGTGCTTGAGCGTCCTGGCGACTTGGCCGCGTTGCTGACCAATCTTGAACCCCATGACGTGCTGTTTATCGACGAAATCCATCGCTTGTCGCCGATTGTCGAAGAAGTGCTGTACCCAGCCATGGAAGACTTCCAGCTCGACATCATGATCGGCGAAGGCCCGGCGGCCCGTTCGATCAAACTCGACCTGCCGCCCTTTACCCTGGTGGGCGCGACCACCCGCGCGGGCATGTTGACCAACCCGCTGCGAGACCGTTTCGGCATTGTTCAACGTCTAGAGTTCTATAGCACCGCCGATCTGGCGACCATTGTCAGCCGGTCGGCGAGTATCCTCGGCTTGCCCCTGGACCCGGAAGGCGCCTTTGAAATCGCTCGACGCGCTCGCGGTACGCCACGAATTGCCAACCGTTTGCTGCGCCGCGTGCGAGACTTTGCCGAGGTGCGTGCCAAGGGCCACATCACCAAGGCCGTGGCGGACCTGGCCTTGAACCTGCTGGATGTGGACGAACATGGTTTTGATCACCAAGATCGACGCCTACTTTTGACCATGATCGAGAAATTCGACGGTGGCCCGGTCGGCGTGGACAGCCTGGCCGCAGCCATCAGTGAGGAGCGCCATACCATTGAGGATGTGCTGGAACCGTACCTGATTCAGCAGGGCTACATCATGCGAACCCCGCGGGGCAGGGTGGTGACGCGTCATGCCTATTTGCACTTCGGGCTAAACATTCCGTCACGATTGGGAGAGATGCCCGTGGTAGACGAATTCCTCGATGCAGTGGACGATTAAAAAATTGCAGGAGCGAGCTTGCTCGCGAAAAACGCCAACGATAACGCGGTATGTCTGGTTATACGCGGCGTGCTCAGGTTCTTCGCGAGCAAGCTCGCTCCTACAGGGTATTTGTCATGTGGGGTGATTTATCTGAGCTTTGTGCTGTCCCAGTGTCTGGCGTCGTCATTTGAAAGCGTTCAGGAATGAAAAAACAGTTGCCCAGCCAATTGGCAACCTGAGGAGTAAGCACTAGAGTATGCGCGCGCAAAACGGGGATCAGTCGTTCGCACATCGCTGTCGCGTTTATTACGAGGACACCGATGCCGGCGGCATCGTTTATTACGTCAATTACCTGAAATTCATGGAACGGGCTCGAACCGAGCGGCTGCGGGAGTTGGGTTTTGCCCAGTCCGAGCTGGTAGGCGAGGACCTGTTATTCGTCGTGCATTCCAGCGAGGCGCGGTATTACGCGCCGGCGCGACTGGACGATGAGTTGCTGGTCAGTGCTGAAGTCATCGAATTGAACCGTGCCAGCCTGCGTTTCAAGCAGCAGGTCAGGCGGGCCACGGATGCAACGCTGCTCTGTGAGGGGCAGTTCCTGGTGGCGTGTGTGCGCACCAACAGCTTGAAACCTCGGGCCATTCCCGAAACTCTACGCGCGGCCTTTGCCGCCGTGAGCGGCGCGGGTCAACAATCAAAGCAGGAGATTTAGCGTGGAACCTACCGTCGTCGACCATTCCTCCATGTGGAGCCTGGTCAGCAATGCCAGTGTCGTGGTTCAACTGGTCATGCTGACCCTGGTAGCCGCATCGGTTACCTCTTGGGTCATGATTTTTCAGCGCAGCAACATGTTGCGCGCCGGTCGACGTGCCCTGGAGAGCTTTGAAGAGCGCTTCTGGTCGGGTATCGACCTGTCCAAACTGTACCGCCAGGCCGGCAGCAACCCGGACCCGGACTCGGGCGTCGAGCAGATCTTCCGTGCCGGTTTCAAGGAGTTCTCGCGCTTGCGCCAACAGCCGGGTGTCGATCCTGAAGCGGTGATGGAAGGTGTGGCCCGTGCCATGCGCGTGGCCATCTCCCGCGAAGAAGAGAAACTTGAGCAGGGCCTGCCGTTCCTTGCCACCGTGGGTTCTGTCAGCCCGTACATCGGCCTGTTCGGTACCGTATGGGGCATCATGAACTCCTTCCGTGGCCTGGCCCAGGCGCAGCAAGCCACACTGGCCACCGTGGCCCCGGGTATTGCCGAAGCACTGATCGCCACCGCGATCGGCCTGTTCGCCGCTATCCCCGCAGTAATCGCCTACAACCGTTTTGCCGCAACCAGCGAAACCTTGATCGGCCGTTACTACACCTTCGCCGATGAATTCCAGGCGATCCTGCACCGTAAAGTGCACACCAGCGAAGAATAAGCAGGTAATTCCCAATGGCTTTAATCGCTCGAGCTCGCAAAAAGCGCAAGCCGGTCGCCGAGATGAACGTAGTGCCCTACATCGACGTGATGCTGGTGCTGCTGGTGATCTTCATGGTGACCGCGCCGATGCTCAACCAGGGCGTGAAAGTTGATCTGCCCAAGGTTTCCAGTGAAGCCTTGCCGCAGGACAACAACACTCAGGTCCTGACCATTTCGATCAAGGCTGACAAGACCTATTACTGGAACCTTGGCAGCGAAGTCGATACGCAAAAGCAGCAGGACAAGGCCCTGACCTTGCCTGCAATGACCGATGCGGTGACCAAGATCATTCGCTCCGGCAACGAAGGCGGCAAGCACACCCAGGTGTTTATCCGGGGTGACAAATCGGTCGACTACGGCTCCGTCATGGGCGCCATGGGCGGGCTGCAGAAGGCCGGCGTCGGTAACGTTGGCTTGATTACCGAGGCGCCCTGATGCAGCAACAGCGAGAGCCGTCCGCCTCGGAAAGCTACTTCTGGCCTGGCGTGTGGGCAATTGCCCTGCACGTCCTGGTGTTCGGCATGCTGTTCGTCAGCTTTGCCATGACCCCGGACCTGCCGCCAGCCAAGCCGATCGTGCAGGCGACCCTGTATCAGCTGAAATCGAAAAGTCAGGCCACCACCCAGACCAATCAGAAGATTGCGGGTGAGGCCCAGAAGTCGGCCGCGCGCCAGACTGAAGTCGAGCAGATGGAACAGAAGAAGGTCGAGCAGGAAGCGGTGAAGGCTGCTGCGGAACAAAAGAAAGAAGAGGCGGCTCAAAAGGCCGAGGAATCGAAAAAGGCTGACGAAGCCAAGAAGGCCGACGAGGCTAAAAAGGCTGATGAAGCCAAGAAAGCCGAGAAAGCTGCCGAAGCGAAAAAGGCCGAAGAGAAACAATTGGCTGATATAGCCAAGAAGAAATCGGAAGAAGAAGCCAAGAAGGCTGCCGAAGAAGAGGCCAAGAAAAAGGCCGCTGAAGAAGCCAAGAAAAAGATAGTCGAAGACGCGAAAAAGAAAGCCGCCGAAGACGCCAAGAAAAAAGCTGAAGCAGACGAGGCGAAGAAGAAAGTCGCCGACGAAGCGAAGAAGAAAGCTGCCGCCGACGCATCCAAGAAAAAGGCCCAGGAAGCAGCACGCAAATCCGCCGAAGAGAAAAAGGCCCAGGCCCTGGCAGATTTGCTTTCCGACACGCCGCAGCGTCAGCAAGCCTTGGCCGATGAGCGTGGCGATGAAGTCGCGGGCAGTTTCGACGACCTGATTCGGGCGCGGGCAGCGGAAGGTTGGACACGTCCACCTTCGGCACGTAAAGGCATGACAGTAGTGCTGCAGATCGGCATGTTGCCGGACGGTACGGTGACTTCGGTCAGCGTGGCCAAGTCCAGTGGTGACGGTTCGTTCGACAGTTCGGCGGTTGCCGCGGTCAAGAATATTGGCCGGTTGACCGAGATGCAGGGAATGAAACCAAGTGACTTCGCTCCCTATCGTTCATTCAAGATGACATTCACACCTGAGGATCTAGCCTTGTGAGAAACCTTCTTCGAGGAATGCTTGTCGTTATTTGCTGTATGGCAGGGATAGCGGCGGCGGATGAAAAGAACATCCTGGTAACCAGCGGCAGTGATCGGGCCACCCCGATTGCAGTCGTGCCGTTCGGTTGGCAGGGCGGCAGCGTGCTGCCGGACGACATGGCCCAGATCGTCAGCGACGACCTGCGTAACTCCGGTTACTACGCGCCGATTCCAAAAGGCAACATGATCAGCCAGCCAACCCAGGCCAGCGAAGTCATCTTCCGTGACTGGAAGGCGGTGGGCGCCCAGTACCTGATGGTCGGCAGCATCACGCCGGCCGGCGGTCGCCTGCAGATCCAGTACACGTTGTTCAACGTGGCCACCGAGCAGCAGGTCTTGACCGGCAGCGTATCGGGTACCGCCGAACAACTGCGCGACATGGCTCACTACATCTCGGACCAGTCGTTTGAAAAACTCACCGGTATCAAGGGGGCGTTCTCGACGCGCCTACTGTATGTCACGGCTGAGCGTTTCTCTGTAGACAATACCCGCTACACCCTGCAGCGTTCGGACTACGACGGTGCACGTGCAGTGACCTTGCTGCAGTCCCGTGAGCCAATCCTGTCGCCGCGCTTCGCGCCGGACGGCAAGCGTATTGCCTACGTATCGTTCGAACAGCGTCGCCCGCGTATCTTTGTGCAGCACATCGATACTGGCCGTCGTGAGCAGATCACCAACTTCGAAGGCCTCAACGGTGCGCCAGCCTGGTCGCCGGACGGTTCGCGCCTGGCTTTCGTGCTGTCCAAGGACGGCAACCCGGATATCTACGTGATGAACATGGCCTCGCGTCAACTCTCGCGTGTGACCAGCGGCCCGGGCATCAACACCGAACCGTTCTGGGGCAAGGATGGCTCGACCATCTACTTCACCTCTGACCGTGGCGGCAAGCCTCAGGTCTACAAGGCAAATGTGAACGGCGGCGGTGCGGAACGTGTGACCTTTATTGGTAACTACAACGCCAACCCCAAGCTTTCGGCCGATGAAAAGACGTTGGTGATGATTCACCGTCAGGATGGTTTCACTAATTTCCGGGTTGCGGCCCAGGATTTGCAGCGCGGAACCGTAAAAATCCTTACAGATACCAACCTTGATGAGTCAGCCACTGTTGCGCCCAACGGCACCATGGTAATCTACGCCACCCGCCAGCAGGGCCGGGGAGTCTTGATGCTCGTGTCCATCAACGGACGCGTAAGGCTCCCACTTCCTACCGCACAAGGCGAAGTCAGAGAACCATCCTGGTCCCCTTACCTGAACTGACGCGGCGCTACAAAAAGAAGTACTTAACACACTGGGGTTCATTAGGAGTTTCACGATGGAAATGCTGAAGTTTGGTAAGTTTGCTGCTCTGGCTCTGGCTCTGTCCGTAGCCGTTGGTTGCTCCTCTAAAGGCGGCGACAATGCCGGTGAAGGCGCAGCTGTTGATCCAAACGCTGGTTACGGCGCCAACACTGGTGCGGTCGACGGCTCCCTGAGCGAAGAAGCTGCTCTGCGCGCTATCACCACTTTCTACTTCGAATACGACAGTTCGGACCTGAAGCCAGAAGCCATGCGCGCTCTGGACGTTCACGCCAAGGACCTGAAAGCTAACGGCGCTCGCGTTGTTCTGGAAGGTAACACTGACGCCCGTGGTACTCGTGAGTACAACATGGCACTGGGCGAGCGTCGTGCGAAAGCCGTTCAGCGCTACCTGGTACTGCAAGGTGTTGCTCCAGGCCAACTGGAACTGGTTTCCTACGGTAAAGAGCGTCCAGTTGCAACTGGCAACGACGAACAGTCGTGGGCTCAGAACCGTCGCGTCGAACTGCGTAAGTAATTCGTCATGCGAACGTGCCGTCGTGCTCTAACTGTATTGGCTCTCAGCTTCGCACCGCTTGCGGTGTGGGCTGCGGTTCCTGTAACGGATAGCAACTCAGGCTATAACAATAGCGGGAGCAGTTATCCGCCAGCGGGTTATGGCACGAACGGCGCCTATGCGGGGGGAGCGGCTACGTCCGCTCCCTCGGCACAGGGCGAACTGTTCAACCAGCTGCAACGCATGCAGGATCAGTTGGCCCAGCAACAAGGCGCCATTGAAGTTCTGCAGAACCAAGTGAACCAGCTGAAGCAAGAAGGCCTGGAGCGTTACCAGGATCTTGACCGTCGTATTGGAGCCGGTGTTGCACCTGCCGCTACTCCTGATAATTCTTCTACCGGTGGCGCACCCAGTGCCGCTGCCGGTGGCGCAGCAGCGGGGGCCGCCGCGGCTGCCCCTGCCGCCAGCAGTGAACCGGGTGATCCGGCGAAGGAAAAACTGTATTACGATGCAGCCTTCGACCTGATCAAGGCCAAGGATTTCGATAAGGCCAGCCAGGCTTTTACCGCTTTCCTGCGCAAATACCCCAACAGCCAGTACGCGGGCAACGCCCAGTACTGGTTGGGTGAGGTCAACCTGGCAAAGGGTGATTTGCAGGCGGCGGGCCAGGCTTTTGCCAAGGTCAGCCAGCTGTACCCCAAGCATGCCAAGGTTCCGGATTCGCTGTACAAACTCGCTGACGTAGAACGCCGCCTGGGTCACACCGACAAGGTCAAAGGTATTCTGCAGCAGGTGGTTGCCCAGTATCCGGGTACCTCCGCGGCGCAGTTGGCCCAGCGGGACCTGCAACGCTTGTAAGCAATGCAGCCCGTTCAGAAGAAACCCGCGCTTGTCGCGGGTTTTTTCGTTAGAATCCACGCCCTTTTATGAAACACGCTTCCTGGGGTTGACGCGTTGGCGCAATCCCTTGAAGTGCCTGACGGAGGCGGACAGCCTGTTTAGCTGTTACGCCCGTGGCGACTATGCAAGACACATTACGTATTACCGAAGTCTTTTACTCGTTGCAGGGTGAAACGCGCACTGCTGGCCTGCCCACTGTCTTTGTACGGTTGACCGGCTGCCCGTTGCGTTGCCAATACTGTGACAGCGCCTACGCCTTCAGCGGCGGCACTGTGCGCACCCTCGACGACATCCTGGAGCAGGTTGCTGGTTACCGGCCGCGCTACGTCTGCGTGACGGGCGGTGAGCCTCTGGCGCAACCCAACGCCATTCCGTTGCTCAAACAGCTGTGTGATGCCGGTTACGAGGTCTCCCTGGAAACCAGTGGCGCCCTGGACATCTCCGCGGTCGACCCGCGCGTCAGCCGAGTGGTTGACCTCAAGACCCCGGACTCCAAGGAAGCCCACCGCAATCGCTACGAGAACATGGACTTGCTGACGGCCAACGATCAGGTCAAGTTCGTCATCTGTTCCCGTGACGATTATGACTGGGCCACCTCCAAGCTGATCCAGTATGGCCTGGAGCGTCGAGCGGGCGAGGTGCTGTTCTCGCCAAGCCATCACGACCTGAATGCCCGTGACCTGGCGGATTGGGTAGTGGCGGACAACCTGCCGGTACGCCTGCAATTGCAGCTGCACAAGTACCTGTGGAACGACGAGCCGGGGCGCTGATCCGGCTGCTGCGATAGGCGTTCTACCCACCGAATTACCGTTCAAATGCGTTTTTTCTGATTTATTTAAAATAAGGTGTTGAATA
Source organism: Pseudomonas sp. NBRC 111138 (assembly GCF_001320835.1). Classification (NCBI taxonomy): domain Bacteria; kingdom Pseudomonadati; phylum Pseudomonadota; class Gammaproteobacteria; order Pseudomonadales; family Pseudomonadaceae; genus Pseudomonas; species Pseudomonas sp. NBRC 111138. The sequence continues at coordinate 12,613 of NZ_BCBO01000045.1, forward strand.
ATCCTTAGAAATCAGTATTATACGCGCCACCACACAGCGGGTCGTTAGCTCAGTTGGTAGAGCAGTTGGCTTTTAACCAATTGGTCGTAGGTTCGAATCCCACACGACCCACCATTTTTGGCGGTTTAGAAAATCCGGAAGGCCCACGCAAGTGAGGATTTCCGGGTTTTTTTTTGCCTGTGATTTGGCCTGCCCGAGTCGACGTTGGGTCAACGTCTGCGCAAATTTCCGTTGTCGTCCAAAAATTCCTTAAATTCAAATATTCATATGCGGACCGGTGCTGACCCAATAGTCCGGGCGTTCGTGTGGGTGCTCAATGTGTATCAAATCTGATACCGCTGGTCGGAAAACAACCAATAACTTCAAGCAATATCCATTCTTATTCGATTATTTTCTTTATTCGTCAGCTAGTTACAGTTTTTTTAGGGCGTTACCTAAAGGTGGGTCAGTTTATTGGCGAGAAACGCGGTCGATGTTAGTTTGCCACCCTTCGTAAATTCGATGGATCGAACATGAATTCCCAACCGCCACGGACTCGGTATTCACTGAGCATTGCCCTGCTTGTCTGCCTCGCCTCCCCCAGCGTGATGGCGGCAACCCTTCCGGGTGATCAGGACCTGATCCGCGACCGGCAAAACCGCCTGTTGGAAGATCAGCAACGCCGCCTTGAACAACTCAAGGAACTGCCCGGCAAAGAGGCCAGGCCCGAAGCGCCAGCAGCCCCGGTGGACAGCCGTTGCTTCCCGATCCAAACCATTGAACTCCAGGGGGCCGACCACCTGCCTGCCCCTGAACGCGAGCGTCTGCTCAAACCGTACACCGGTCAATGCCTGGGCGTCTCACAACTCAACGCCCTGCTCAAAGACCTCACCGACTTCTACATCGACAAGGGCCTGATGACGAGTCGCGCCTACTTGCCGCAACAGGACATGTCCAAGGGGCATCTGCAAGTGCTGGTGGTGGAGGGCAAACTCGAAGGCTTGAAGGGCGCCGACAACAGCAAGTTGACGGACCGCGAGCTGGCCATGGCCTTTCCCGGCAAAAGCGGCGAGATATTGAACCTGCGAGAAATCGAGCAGGCCGTCGACCAACTCAATCGCTTGCCGTCCAATCAAGCCCAAATGGAGCTGACCCCGGGCGAGGCCGTGGGCGGCAGCTCGGTATTGGTCAAAAACAACCCGCAAAAGCCATGGCGCGCCAGCCTTTCACGTAACAACGATGGCCAGAAAAGCACCGGCGAACAGCAGTGGGGCACCGGCTTTGAGTGGGACAGCCCGCTGGGCCTGGCCGATCAGCTGATTCTGCGCGGCGGCCATGACGCGGTCAGCGACCATCAGAAAACTTCCAAGAACGCGATGCTCTACTACAACGTGCCTTGGGGCTGGTGGAACTTCAGCTATAGCTACAACCAGAGCGATTACCGTTCGGTCGTCCAGGGCGACGGTTTCGACTTCAAGCAAACCGGTGACAGTGAAAACCATCAGTTACGCGCTGAGCGGGTGATCCACCGTGATGCCGTGAGCAAGACGTCGCTCAACGTCGGCCTGTCCCACCTGCGCACCAACAACTACATCGATAGCAGCCGCCTCAAAGAGAGCAGCAACCGCCTCAGTGAACTGCAGTTGGGCATCAACCATGGTCGTCGTATCGGCAGTGCGTTCGTCAACGTCGATGTGGGCATGCAAAACGGCACCGGCGCCTTCGACGCCCAAGGCAATCATAACCCCCTGCCTGGCGTGCCGGATGCGCGCTACCGCAAGTACACCGCCACCGTCAGCTACCTGCAACCCTTCACGCTGTGGGGCGAGTCGTTCAGTTTCACCAGCCTGGCCACCGGCCAACGCAGCGAAGACGTGCTGTTCAGCCCCCAGCGCATGAGCCTCGGTGGCTCGGCGTCGGTACGCGGCTACAAGGATCAGCAACTGACCGGCGACAGCGGCGGTTACTGGCGCAATGACCTGCGCTGGAGCCGCCCGGTGACCCTCGGTTGGCTGCGCCCGGTGTTCGGCGAGTACGGTGCCAGCGTGGGCTACGACCAGGGCGTGATCCGCAATGGTCGCTACAACGGCGAAGTGCACGGCCGCGTCTCGAGCAACTCCCTTGAGCTGTTCGCCCGCGGCCAACACGTGAGCACCAGCGTGACCTTTGCCCACTCACTGGAACGACCGGCCGCGCTGCTTGAGCGCGAAGCACCGATCTACTTCCGCATGGATTTCTTCCTGTAATTCAACGCCCAGTTGCAACGAGAATTTGAAATGGATGTTCGCCAATTTGCCTTCCTGGTTCGCCAGCCTTCTGCTGCCCTGAAAAGCCGTGACGCGTTCCTGGGCCTGCCCAAACGTGGCGTGGCGCTGATCCTGGCCAACGCGCTGTTCTGGCAACCGCTGCTGGCCCAGGCCGAAGGCATCGTGGTCAGCGCGCCGGGCACCACGGTCGGCCAGGCGGGCAATGGCGTGCCGGTGGTAAACATCGCCGCCCCCAATGGCAGTGGCCTGTCCCACAACCAGTTCAAGGACTACAACGTCGGCGCCAACGGCGTGATACTCAACAACGCCACCGACCGTACCCAATCGACGCAACTGGGCGGCATCATCCTCGGCAACCCGAACCTGCAAGGCCGCGCCGCCAACATCATCCTCAACGAAGTCAACGGCGGCAGTCCCAGCCAACTGCGCGGCTACACCGAAGTGGCGGGCCAGTCGGCCAAGGTCATCGTCGCCAACCCCTATGGCATTACTTGCAGTGGCTGCGGCTTCATCAACACCCCCAACGTCACCCTGACCACCGGCAAACCGATACTCGACGCAAGCGGGCAACTGCAACGTTACCAGGTTGATGGCGGCGCCGTGACCATCGACGGCCAGGGCTTGAATGCCGATAACGTCGACCGCTTTGAAATCATCACCCGCTCGGCCAGGATTAACGCACAGATCAACGCGCGCAACTTGAGCGTGATTGCCGGGCGCAATGACGTCGATGCTAAAAGTCTGCAAGCCACCGCCCGGGCCGATGACGGCAGTGCCAAGCCGGAGCTGGCGATTGATTCGACGGCGTTGGGTGGGATGTATGCCGGGGCGATCAAACTGGTGGGCACCGAGGCCGGGGTGGGCGTGAAGCTCGACGGTACGTTAATGGCCAGTGGCGGTGATATTCAGCTCGATGCCAACGGACGTCTGAGTTTGGCCAATGCCAAAGCCAGCGAAGCGGTGGTGATCAAGGCCGGTCAATTGGACGCTGCGGGTGCGGTGTATGCCGGCACGCGAGTCGATGTACAAACCACGGCAGGCCTGAGCAACCAGAAAAGCCTGGCGGCCCGCGACAGCATCACCGTGACCAGCGGTGGGGCGCTGGTCAACAGCGGCATCATCGAAGCCGGTGTCAACGCCGATGAAAGCCGCAATGCCGGTGGCGATGTCAGTCTGCGCGCGGCAAACCTGATCAATAGCGGCAGCGTGGTTGCCAGCCGAACCCTTACCGCCACGGCCAACCAAACCTTGAACAATCAAGGCGGCACTCTGAGCGGTACCACCGCCGTGATTAACGCCGGTCAACTCGACAACCGTGGCGGTCGTGTACTGGGTAAGGACTCGCTCAAGGTCACGGCCACCGGTCTGGATAACCGCACCAACGGTCTGCTGCACAGTGAAAACAGCACCGACGTTACGGTGACCGCTGCGCTGGATAACCAGAACGGTCGCGTGATCGGCCTCAAGAACCTGACGCTCAACGCTGGCCAACTGACTAACGATAACGGCCTGGTCGCCAGCCAGGCGCAGGCCCGTGTAACCGCAGGGCAACTGAGTAACCAGGCGGGTGAAATCTCTGCCAGCCAGACAACCGTGATTGCCACGAACCTGGATAACCGTTCAGGCAAATTGCTGGGCAGCAACCTCAACGTAACCGCCAGCGGTGCCATCGATAACCGCCTGGGGATTTTCTCTGCGTCCAGCCTGACAGTACAGGCGGCCAGCCTGGATAACCGCGACAAAGGTTCCATCGCCGCCCAAGGCGTGATGAACCTGACCGTCGCCGGGCTGCTGGACAATCGCAATGAAGGCAACCTCGTCAGCCAGGGGGCTCAACAAATAACCGCAGGGCAGTTGAACAACAGCCAGGGCGGCCTGGTGTCCAGCAAAACCACCCTGGCGTTGCACGGCGACAGCCTGATCAACCAGGGTGGCGTGGTCATTGCCGACGGCGCGCTGACCCTCACCGGCGGCGATCTGGATAACAGCCAAGCGGGCGTGATCAGCACCAAGGCCGCCGCGCACGTGCAACTGAACCAGTTGAACAACAGCAATGGCGGCAAGTTGGGCAGCGATGGTGCGCTGACCCTCAACGCCAACCAGCTCGAAAACGGCGCCGGTCGCATCAGCGCCAAGGGCGACCTGCGGGCAACCGTCGGTGTGCTCAATCAACAAGCGGGCGAACTCGTCAGCGACGGTGCGCTGAACCTGACCGGCGCGTCCCTGGATAACCGCAACGGCGGCCTTATCGCTGCCACCAAGGGCGTGGACCTGCGCAGCCAGACCATCCTCAATCAGCAAGGCGAGATCTCCAGCCAGGCCAAGGTGCTGGTGGTCGCCGATCAACTGAACAACACCACCGGCAAGGTCATCGGCGACAGCGGCCTGACGCTCACGGTGCAGCGCCTGCTCAACCAGAGCAACGGCTTGCTGGCGGGGCGTGAGAGCCTGGCATTGAATGGCGACCAACTGGATAACAGCCTGGGTGGCCGCGTTACCAGCCAAAAAGACCTGACCATTAGCCTGACCGGAGACTTGCTCAACCAAGGGCAGGGCACGCTGCTGAGCGAGGGCGGACTGACCGTCAGGGCTGGCACCCTGGATAACAGCCGGGGCGGTATTCTTTCTGCGGCCAATGCGCTGTCGATCACCACCCAGGGCCAACTGAACAATCAGGCTGGCAAGCTGCTGGCCGATGGCACCGCCACGCTGGTCAGCACTGCGCTGAACAACAGCCAGGGCGGCGTGATCAGCGCCAAGCAACAGGTGGACGTGCGCAGCGCCGGCCTGGACAACAGCCAGCGCGGCAGCATCAGCAGTGACGCTGGCATCACCCTCAACGCAGGGCGACTGGACAACAGCCAACAAGGTTCGATCTTCGCCAAGTCCACGGTCAAGGCAACCCTGACCGGGCTGGACCAACATGATCGTGGCGAGCTGATCAGCAATACCAGCATCGACCTGGACTTGAGCCATGGGCAACTGATCAACCGTGACCACGGCCTGATCGCGACACCGGGCCAACTGCTGCTGAAAAACCTGGGCACCGTCGACAACAGTCAGGGCGGTGAAATCTCCAGCACCCAATCATTCCTGTTGATGGCCGATGCGCTGAATAACCGCGGCGGTAAAGTCATCAGTGGCGACAGCCTGCAGGTACGTATCGCCAAGGCGCTGGATAACAGTGTGGAAGGTGTACTGTCCGCCAAGAGCGTTCTGCAGGTGGCAGCTGACAGCCTGGACAACCAGGCCGGTGGCGCGCTCGCCAGCCGTGGTGCGCTGGAGCTGAAGGTCACCGGCGTGCTGGATAACCATAACCAGGGGCAGATCTTTGCCGCTACGGTTTTGACGACCACCTCAGGCTCCTTGAACAACAGCGACAAGGGCAGCCTCTCGGCCGGCACGCTACAGACGCTCAACACCGGCGCGCTGGACAATCACCAGGGCGGGCGAATCGTCAGCGATGGTAGCCAGACGGTCACCGCCGCCAATGTGGATAACCGCGCGGGTGTGATCGGCAGTCAACAGGCGTTGAACCTGACCACTGCCAACCTCGATAACACTGCCGGGTTGATCAACAGCCAGGCTGATTTGACTCTGACCGGGCAAACAGTCGACTCAAGCCTGGATGGCGAAATCTCAGCCAGGGGCGACTTGAAACTCATCGTCCAACAGCTGATCCAGCGCCAGGGCCGCTTGATCGGCGAACGCACTGTGAGCCTCGATCTGCAAGGCGGCAATCTCGATAACAGCGCAGGCTTGATCAGCGCCAAAGGCCCGCTGACCTTCGCGCGCCTGGTTAACCTGACCAACCGAGAACAAGGCGAAATCTCCAGCCAGACGGCGTTCACCATCGCCGCCAAACGCATCGATAACGGTGATCGCGGGGTCATCCTCAGTGCCGATCAATTGCGCCTTGAAGCGGATACCGTGGTCAACGCCAACAAGGGCTTGATCTCCGGCTGGAACGGTCTGACGGTGGTCGGCAATGGCCTCGACAACAGCGCCGAGGGCACGTTGTCGAGCAAGAGTGGCACCCTGCACACTGACCTCACCGGTGTATTGGATAACCACGCGGCGGGCGCCCTGGTCAGCATGGGCAAACAAACGCTCATCGCGGGCAGCCTGAACAATGATCAGGGGATCATCTCCGGCCAGGCCGATGTCGACCTCAACGTTGCCGGTCGCCTGGATAACAGCAACAACGGCCTGATTTCCGCAGCTCAACACCTGGGCTTCAATAATGCCCAGAGTCAAATTCTCAACCGTGGTGGGCGTATCAACGCCGCCAACATCACCTTTATCGGCGAGAGTCTCGACAACAGTGCTGGCCAACTGATCAGCCAGGGCACCTTGGACGGCACCCTCAGTGGTGCGCTGATCAACGCCAACAATGCGCGCCTGGCCAGTGGCGCAGCCCTGTTGCTGAACGCCGCCAGCCTGGGCAACCGAGGCGGCCAACTGGTCAGCCAGGATCGCCTTGACCTGACCCTCGCCAATGGCGATCTGGATAACAGCGCCAAAGGCACCCTCGCCAGCCAGAAAGACCTGGTGATCAAGCTGTTGGCCGGTGACGTTCAAAACCAGCAAGACGGCCTGATGTTCAGCCAGAAGGGCAAGCTCGACCTTACCGCCCGCACCCTCACCAACGATCAAGGCACGCTGCAAAGCCAGACCGATAACCGCCTGCGCCTCAGCGGCGCCCTGAGTAACCAGGGCGGCCGCGTCGACAGCCTCAGTGGCAACCTGGACCTGGAAACCGCCAGTGTAGCCAACACGGCCGGTGGCGTACTCAACAGCAGCAAGGGCTGGGTCAAACTGGTCACTGGGTTGTTCACTAACAGCAACGGCATCACTCAGGCGCAGTCGCTGGATATCCAAGCCAAGGGCGGGCTGCTCAACCAAATGGGGCATTTATCCGCACTCGGCGGTGAAAGCCGCATCGTCACCACGACCTTCAATAACCAGGGCGGCGGTGTCTACGCCGATACCTTGCTCAAGGTCACTGCCCAGGCTTTCGATAACCAGGGCACGGCGGCCGGTAAGGGCGGCAAGGTCGGTGCACGCAATATCGACTTTGGCCTCACTGGCGCCCTGAGCAATGGCTATGGCCTGATTGAAAGCGACGACGTCCTGCGCCTTGCTGCGCAAACCATCAACAACGTCGGCGGTAACCTGCGGGCCATGGGCCGTACGGGCACGACCGACATCGATGTTTCCGGCCTGTTCGATAACCGCTTCGGCGTGCTTGAAAGCGCCAACGAACACCTGAACCTGCAAGCCGCCGGCCTGGACAATAACGGCGGGCGCATCGTACACACCGGCACCGGTACGTTCGACCTGACCTCCGACCAAGTCACCCGGGCCGGCGGCAGCTTCGTCACCAACGGCCAGTTGGACATCAAGGCTGCCAGTTGGACCAACAGCAGCGTGATCCAGGCCGGGCGCCTGAACCTCGACATCGGCCAGTTCACCCAGACCGCCAGCGGCCAGTTGCTCGGTGCACAAAGCCTGGTCGGCATTGGCGACACCTGGACCAACGACGGCCTTCTGGCCAGTGATGGCACCCTCAGTGTGACGCTCACCGGTGGCTACAGCGGCAACGGCCGCGTCAGCAGCCTGGGCAACATGAGCCTCACCAGCGCCAGCATGGACCTGGGCGAGAACGCCCGCATTGCCGGCGGCGCACTCAACCAGGTCACTAGCACGAGCCTGAATAACCACGGGCGCCTGACTGCCATCGGCGACCTGACAGTCAATGCCACCACCCTGAACAACTACGGCACCCTGGGCGGCGCCGGAAAAGTCCGGCTGAACGCCACGCACCTGGTCAATGACAAGGGCTTGCTCTTCAGCGGCAACGACATGGCGTTGCGCGTCAATGATTTCAGCAACCGCTATGGCGACGTCTACAGCCTCGGCGCCCTGGACATCGCCCGGGATGATGCGAGCGCGCGCAGCAGCCTGATCGAGAACGTCTCCGGCAGCCTGGAAAGTGGCACCGGCATGCGCTTGCTGGCAGACACCCTGAGCAACCGTCGTGACCAGTTCACCACTGAAATGAAGCTGGTGTCGGGCAACCTCAATATCTATTGGAACGACTACTGCAAAGGCAAAGGCTGCGAGCTGTACTTCAACTCGGTGGAGAAATACGAAGATGTCATCACCGGCAGCTCGGCCTCTGCGTTCATCAACGCCGGTGGCGACCTGACTGTGGGCAGCCAGACCTTCGATAACCTTTATAGCTCGGTATCCGCCGCCGGGAATATCCTGATCAACACCGATGTGCTGACCAACCGCGGCGCGGCAGGCGGCGAAGAGCGTCACTTCAATTCCGGGCTCTATACCCGCGACCGTGGCATCTACAACACCTTCATGGAGCGCCAGAACCAGTTCAACATCTACAACAATCCCAACTCAGGCGACTACCGCCCGGGCCAGATGACGATGGACCAGGTCAGGGCAGGCGTTGGCAATTTCTATGAAAGCAGTAGCTATGTAGTGCCCACCACCGGCAGCGTGATTGCACAGGCGGTGATTCAGGCCGCAGGTGCGGTGACGGTTAATGCGACCTCCAGGATCGACAACAGCGTCATCCGCCCCAACGCCACCAACATCGACACCCCGGCGGCCAACCGCAACACCAACTCGGATGTATTTGCCTCCACGGTAAAACCGGCGATCACCGCACAGTTACCGCCAGACCTGGCCCAACGCCAAGTCAACCCGGTGACCTTGCCAGGCTTCAGTTTGCCGACCAGCCAGAACGGCCTGTTCCGTCTCAGCGGCCAGGCAGCGAACGCGGGTGTAGCGGGTAAAGCGGACACCGCTACCGGTGACTTCAGCGTCAACGGGCGTGTCATCACCGCCGCCGACCGCGAAAAAAACCTCGACTACACCGCCGTGCAAGAACGCGGTTTCAGCCTCGACGGCCAGCCCGTCAGCGGCGCAGTCAACGGCCAAGCCCCGCTGGCTCTGGACAGCCGTGCCCCATCAGTCACCCGCGTACAAGGCCTGCCGGAAATCACCCCGGTAGATAACAGCCACAAATACCTGATCGAAACCAACCCGGCGCTCACCGACCTCAAGCAGTTCATGAGCTCCGACTACCTGCTCGGCAAACTCGGCTACAACCCCGACGCCAGCTGGAAGCGCTTGGGCGATGGCCTGTACGAGCAACGCCTGATCCGCGAAGCCGTGGTGGCCCGCACCGGCCAACGCTACATCAACGGCCTTGCCAGTGATGACCAGTTGTTCCGCTACCTGATGGACAACGCCATCTCCTACAAGGACTCGCTCAACCTGCAACTGGGCGTGTCCCTTACCGCTGAGCAAGTGGCGGCGCTGACCCACGACATCGTGTGGATGGAAGAAGCCGAGGTCAACGGCCAGAAAGTCCTGACCCCCGTGCTCTACCTGGCCCAGGCCAACAACCGCCTGGCCCCCAACGGCGCGCTGATTCAGGGCCAGAACGTGAGCCTGGTCACCGGCGGCGACCTGCACAACAGCGGCACCCTGCGGGCCACCAACAACCTCAGCATGGTCGCCGGCAACATCGACAACAGCGGCCTGATGCAAGCCGGCAACCGCCTGGAAATGCTCGCCACCGACTCGATCCGCAACAGCCGTGGCGGCATCATCAATGGCCGCGACATCAGCGCCACTGCTGTGACCGGCGACATCATCAACGAGCGCACCGTCACCACCTTTAAACAGGAAGGCCAGGGCTACCAACTGCGCAACGACGTGGCCAGCGAAGCCTCCCGCTTCGAAGCCACCGACACGCTCAAACTGAACGCCGGCCGCGACGTGCTCAACCTCGGCAGCAACCTCAAGGCCGGTGGCAACGCCAGCGTAACCGCAGGGCGCGACGTACTGATCGCCAGCCAGACCGAACAGGACGACTACGCCTACCAACGCCGCCGCATCAGCGGCACCGAGCAAACCATCCTGCAACACACCTCCGCCGTGGACGTGGGCGGCAACCTCGCCATCGACGCCCGGCGCGACATCGCCGTGGTCGCCAGCACCGTCAGCGCCGCCAAAGACCTCAGCGTCAAAGCCGGCGAAAACCTGACCCTGGCCGCCGCCGCCAACGAACAACACGACTACTCCAAAGGCAAAAAAGGCGGCACCAAAACCACTACTCAACTGGACGACGTCACCCAACAAAGCGCCGAACTCAAAGCCGGCGGCGACCTGATCGCCATCGCCGGCACCGACCTGACTTTGGTTGCCAGCAAGATCAGCGCAGGCAATGAAGCCTATGTGCATGCGGATAACGAACTGCAAATGCTGGCGGCGCAGGACAGTCATTACTCGCTGTATGACATGAGCAAGAAGGGCAATTGGGGCAGCAAGAAGACTCAGCGTGATGAAGTGACCGATGTGAAGAGTGTCGGGAGCGAGATCAAGACTGGGGGTGATCTGACGCTGGAGAGTGGTGGGGATCAGAAGTATCAGGCGGCGAAGCTTGAGAGTGGTGGGGATATTGCGATTGTCAGTGGGGGGGCGGTTGAGTTTGAGGCGGTGAAGGATCTGCATCAGGAGAGTCATGAGAAGAGCAATAACAATGCCTTCTGGGTGTCCTCCAAAGGCAAAGGCAACACCGACGAAACACTGCGCCAGACCCAGATGGTTGCCGAGGGCAACATCGCGATCAAGGCGGTGGAAGGCCTGAAGATCGACGTCAATCAGGTCAATCAACAGACCGTCAGCCAATCGATTGAGGCGATGGTCAAGGCCGATCCGCAACTGGCCTGGATTAAGGATGCAGAGGCTCGTGGGGATGTGGACTGGAGGCAGGTCAAGGAGATTCATGACAGCTTCAAGTACAGCAACTCAGGGTTGGGGCCTGCGTCGCAGATCATTATTGCGATTGTGATGGCGGCGGTGGTTGGGCCGTTGGCTGCGGGTGCGGCTGCCAGCGCAGGGGCGGGCGTTGGCGTGGCAGCTGGAGCTGGAGCAGTGGCTGCAGGAGCAGCGACCAACGCTACGGTCAGTGTCGTTAACAACCGTGGCAACTTGGGCGCGGTACTCAAGGACGTGACTTCTTCGGATGCGATGAAGGGGTATGTGATTGCTGGCGTCACGGCTGGCATGACCGCTGCATATTTTGGTGATTGGACGGGGACTCAAACAAACACAATCACTGGGAAAGTCACGACGCCAGGTCTACTGAATACGTGGAGCGGTGTCGGTAAATTTGCCGCCAACCAGACGTTGCAAAGCGGCACATCCATGCTGCTGAGCAAGGCACTCGGGCAGGGCGGTAGCGCCAGCGATGCATTAAAAAGTGCGCTGTTCAATACGTTGGCGGCAGCTAGTTTCAATCTGGTGGGAAATTACACCCAAGGTGTAGTTGCCGATGGGTCGGCACCCAAGATTGCGATTCACGCGATGGTAGGTGGTTTGCTGGCTGAGGCTACGGGCGGCGATTTTAAAACCGGTGCGTTGGCAGCGGGGGCGAATGAGGCGCTGGTTACTCATCTGAATACGCTGGTTAACGGCAACGAAGAGTTGCTGACGATGAGTTCGCAGATCGTGGGTGTGTTGGCGGCTGCGGGGCAGAAAGATGCGGACGCTGCCAAGATCGAGAAAGGGGCTTGGGTTGCGCAAAACCTGACGCAATACAATTTTCTGGAGCATCTGCCACCAGGCTTAAGTGAATACGGATCAGCGGCGACTACTCTGGCAAAGGACATGCTGGAAAAAGGTGCCACTAACGACCAAATTGCCCAAGCACAGCTGGAGCTGGCCCAAGGACAAGGTTTTGAAGGGGTTCAACCGGCTAACGAGTTCGTCAAGGCTTGGGGCTATTTTATGGCCGGTGAACTCACAGGTGCTGGGCTGGCGGCAGTATTAGGTCGGCTTGTGATGGGAGGTGCAAAAGGATTGCCTTCCGCCCTGCAAAATTTCGGCGGCCGCACTTTCGATGATCTATCTGCCGCAGCTTCAAATCCTATCAATAAGGAAGGTCTGACAGAGGCTGCTAGGGCGCTCACAAAGCATGCTTCTGGCCAGCGAGCTACTGGAACGTTCCCAAAACTCACAGGTGGAATTGAAAAGCAAAATGCAACTGCACTCGGTATTATTGATGACGTTCTCAAGAATCCAAATTCAACATTCTCAAATTTGAGTCGCGGTGGGCTAGAGGTCCGGGCTCCCGATGGAAGAGGTCTGCGCTACAATAATGATGGCTCATTTTCTGGGTTTTTGGACCCTAAGGCGAAACCATGAAACTTGAAAGTAATTCGGATTTTGAAGTTCTGGGCTTTAGTGATAATCGCTATAAAAGGCTGACTGCGGAGATTCAATATAAAGGCGAACCAATTGCTCAAGTTAATCAGGATAAAGGGGTGGACGCTTTAGAGGTGGAGATCTTTGCTGACTTAAGTAGCGCGACTTTGAGAGTTCCATTCTCTGGTTTTTTTGAGGCGATGATTCTAGCGAAAGATTTCATTGTTGAGTCGGGGTGAGGCTAGAAGAAAAAATGGGGCAAATTTGAGCGTCACTTACTTGACAAGAAAAGGGGGCAGGTTTTTTGAGGTTTGGGCTTTGTGAAGATCTTGAGACGTAGCGGATGAGTCTCTGAAAAAATAAATCTGTCCATTTTTTTTCGTTCAATTACCTTACAAAGGTTCCACCGTTATCGGTCATGCACTATCGAAGCACGCGGGTAGAAATCCTGATATTTGGGGTAAGACTACAGGGTCTATGGCTACTTGGAACGAGCAGGCTATGAAGCAGTTACGTGAAATAATACGTGCTCCCGGCGAGTTTAAGTCGGTGACAACAGAAAAAGGAATTCCATTTATAGAGAAACGTCTTGGCGACGGGCGTGGCATACGGTTGAATTTAGATGGGGCATTTAAAGGGTTTGTCGACTAATTTATGAAAGAGTTATATGAGGTTGTTCTAGGTGGTGTGGTTGAAGACGATATTATTATTCTTCTGAAGGATTTGGAGAGTCATTCGGAGCGCGTCGACGATGTGACAGCTTCAGAAGTGCTCGGTATTGCGAGTTGCTTGGGCCTTGATCAAAGTATGGTTGCGGAGCTTTGTCGTTTTGAAGGTGATGTTTGTGTGTCTGCTAAGTTGTATGGTTTTGATATTGTATCTGCTTCCTCCGATTTTTTTGTATTACTTAGAGTTGTAAAATGTGGGGGCGGTGTTGACGTAGAGCTGTGTTTTGACGATTCTGTTTTTAATGATGTTGATAAAGTTATGCTTCTACTGCAGAAATATCTGAAAGAGATTTCTGATAGAGTTCGTATGAAGGAGTATTACGGAGGGATGGAGCCTGCTAAAGACTTAGGAACTCGGTACTTTACTGGCGAAATGTTAGGCCCTCTGGTTACGCGTTTTCGCTGACAGGTGGCAAAATGGGTGAGTATAAGCCTACATCCACGAAAACGACTTACGATCCAAAGGTTCTGCCGGATAGCAGGGTGGCTGATATGTCTAGTCGAGCGGCAGTCCAAGCCGAGTCTTTGTTTAAAACCAACCCAGCGTTGAGAGAAGCTAGTATTAAAGTTGATGGCTATCACTTCCAAGTGACACGTAATAGCAAGACAGGAGAAATAACAAATTCCTTTATCACTATGCCCCCGAGGACAAACTAATGGATAGCTTGGCTTGGCTTAAGAGGTTCAAGGAGTCATTTGCTTCAACTGGTCTGGACTATGAAGATCTTTACGAATTGATAGAGGCTTCTATGGCGAGGGGAAGGACTAATTTTCCAGCGTTCATCTATGACGCTTCGCAGGGATTTGGCTTCTCTGTGAGTGAAGGTTTTTTTTACGCCCTTGATCAGGACTGGGACGATCCAGAAAGTTTCAATAAGGTTAGTTTCTTTTTGGGCGAAGTGGAAACTTCAAGTATCCCAGTGCCTGACTACGTTTCCCTGATGAAAATTGCAGCAGATGTTTATTCTGCTTTCTTTCCTGATGATGGGGATGGCGTTCTAAGGTCTGCTGAAAGATTAGAAGAGCGTTACTCAAAAAAATTTTCAGTCTAGTTGGAGTGGAAAAGGGGCAGATTTATTTGATTGCTCTATTGGCGGTTTGCTGTTTAATAACGTGGTTTTATTTTTTGGTACCTGCTAGCTTTATAGTTAGCCAAAATGGATGTCTATAAGGCACCATTTTTTTGTAAGTATTCAATTGTTTAAATATAAGTGATAGATGGGGTAGGCCACGATATTTCGAATAAAACTGCGTAACCTATCCTCATCTATTTTTCTCCATTAAAAATCAGAGGGTTACTGGACTCGTTTTTTTCAGAGCATCGTTTACTAGAAGGTGCGCGCTTTCGATCAGCTGGGCCAACCCGAAGGTTTGAAGTCGCTGTGATCCGTTTGAGGAAAACGCCTGTTCATTCGCCATTGCTGATGCCGAAGCCAAAAGCTCACTCGCATTGAGAAAAAAGGGGACTGAGAAAAAAGGGGACAGATTTATTTTTTCCCCATTTGCTAGGCTGTAATTCTCTAAGGAAGGAGGTTACCTATGCCCAGAGTGGGACGTGTCGTTTTGCCCAACTATCCTCATCATGTTGTACAGCGTGGTCACAACCGCCAGGTGATCTTTGCTGCCGAGGAGGACTACCAGCGCTACGTGAGAGACCTTCGAGAGCTTAAGGACGCATTTGGCATAAAAATATACGCCTACTGTTTGATGACTAATCATGTCCATTTGCTGGTTTCTCCGGGTAACTCGGTTGCAGGGCTAGGGCAGTTAATGAAGGCGCTCGCGGCTCGGGCCACTCGGTATCGAAACAGGTTAGAAGGGCGGACAGGTACATTATGGGAGGGACGGTATAAATCAAGCGTGGTGCAAACGGAGGCTTACTTGCTAGCTTGCTGCAGGTACATTGAATTAAATCCGGTTCGTGCATGCATGGTAGCTGACGCGGCGGATTATCCATGGTCAAGTTACAGTGCCCGCACAGGGCTGGTGCCTGATAGTGACTGGCTTGATGTTGATGCTTGTTTTTCCATATTGGGAGATACAACGCTGAAGCGCCGCGAAAATTATAAGGTATTTGTGAAGCAGTCCGTTTCGAGTGATGAGACGAAAATTATTCGTGAGGCGTTGCAACGGGGGCAGCTTACCGGAACTGCTCGTTTCATTGAAGAAGTTGAGAGGATTGCAGGCGTTCGTATTGAGCGCCGAGGGCAAGGGCGGCCGAGGTTGGATGGTGGTAAATAAATCTGTCCCCTTTTTGGTCCGTCCCCTTTTTGGTCGCCCTTTTTGGTCGCTTTTTGCTCGTCCTGAACGTAACCTACAGGTATCCAATCAAGTGTGTTCAGAAAACCCGAGAGCCTTACACAGGTAAGGTTCTCGGGTTTTTTTTGCCCGTCAGAAATGTTTTCCCTGGCTCCCTCAGCCCGTTCATCCAAGCGATAGGTTCTTTTTTACTGATTTTGCCGGTAACTCCTGACTTCCGGTCTTTGATTGTTGGCTTTTATTTCTTTGCGCAATATTTTTTCGGTTTTTTTGAGCTTTTTGGATTTTTCTTTGGATTTTTTCATTCCGCAAACTCAACAACGCAATTTGTATCAAACTATGTTCGTTTAGTATTGGATCCAATCAGTCGGCATTGCCGGTGGTGTGTCTGACACAAACAAACTGCTGAAAAAGGAGAAACGCCATGATGCTCAAGGACCCTTCCCGCAAATATCGCCACTTCACCACGGTTAACCTGCCGGATCGCACATGGCCCAGCACTGTCCAGGCTGCCGCTCCCACCTGGTGCAGTGTGGATATGCGTGATGGCAACCAGGCTTTGATCGAGCCGATGAATGCCGAGCGCAAGCGGCGTTTCTTCGATTTGCTGGTGAAGGTCGGTTTCAAGCAGATCGAGGTGGGCTTTCCTGCCGCTTCGCAGACCGACTTTGACTATGTCCGTGAGCTGATTGAAAGCGGTTCGATTCCTGATGATGTGACGATTCAGGTCATGACCCAGGCGCGCAGCCACCTCATCGCGCGCACGTTTGAGGCGTTGAAGGGCGCGCCTCGCGCCATCGTGCATGTTTACAATGCGACGGCGCCTGTGTTTCGGGATGTTGTCTTCAATGTGGACAAGGCGGGCTGCATCGAGATTGCTACCCAGGCAACACGAGAGATCAAGCAGCACATGGACGCGAACCCCGATACGCAGTGGACGTTCCAGTACTCCCCGGAAACCTTTTGCTTCACCGAGCTGGATTTTGCATTGCAGGTGTGTGAAGCGGTGACGGATACGTTCGGGCCGACCCCGAGCAACAAGATGATCCTGAATCTGCCCACCACCGTGGAGGTGTCTACCGCCAATGTCTTCGCCGACCAGATCGAATGGTTCTGCCGGCACTTCAGTCGCCGTGACAGTGTGGTCATCAGCGTGCATCCGCACAATGATCGGGGCACTGGAGTTTCCACCGCGGAGCAGGCGTGCCTGGCCGGTGCCGAGCGTGTCGAGGGCACGTTGTTCGGTAACGGTGAGCGTACCGGCAACGTCGATATCCTCACGTTGGCGATGAACCTCTACACCAGCGGCATCGATCCGCAGTTGGATTTCTCCGACATCCTGCACGTCCAGCGTGAGGTGGAGTTCTGCAATCAGTTGCCGACCCATCCTCGTCACCCTTACGCCGGTGAGTTGGTGTTTACCGCGTTCTCCGGCTCGCATCAGGACGCGATCAAGAAAGGCTTTGCGGCGCGCCAGGCCAATCCGCAGGGCATGTGGGAAGTGCCGTATCTGCCTATCGATCCTGCCGATATGGGCCGTAGCTATGAAGCGGTGATTCGCGTGAACAGCCAGTCGGGCAAGGGGGGCGTGGCCTATCTGTTGGAGCAGCACGGCATTGTGATGCCGCGTCGCTTGCAGATGGAGTTCAGCAGCCTGGTACAACAGGAAGCCGATGGCTCCGGCCAGGAAATCAGTGGCGAGATGATCCTTGCCTGCTTCACCCGGCATTACCTGGAGCAGGGCAAGCCTTACGCGTTACGAGCCCCCAAACTGGTGAGCGAGGGCGATGTGACTTACCTGGAGGCCACCCTTGAACAAGGTACACAGCGCATCGACTTGAGTGGCGAGGGCAACGGCCCGCTTGCGGCGCTGGTCGATGCGTTTGCCCAGCGTGGCATTCATTTTGATATCGCCGATTACCACGAACATGCCACCCGTGACGGTGCCCAGGCTGAGGCGTTGGCCTATGTGGAAATTCGCGTGGGCAACCAGTTGCTGTTCGGCGCCGCTCGCGATGGCAGTAGCCTGCTCGCTTCCCTCGAAGCGGTCACCAGTGCGGTCAATCGTGCATCGCGCCTGGGCCTGCTCAGCGTGGTGAATGCTGCGGTGCCGTCCTGAGATGAACGCGCATACCGCATTGGCGGCACTTGCCGGTAATTATGGCCACGGTGACATCGTGGCCTCGCATCGACATGACGAAGGCCAACTGGTCTACGCCATCAACGGCGTGATGCTTGTGTCGGTGGAGGAGACCACCTGGGTGGTACCTTCCGGGCATGCCCTGTGGGTGCCTTCAGGTTTGGAACATCAGATCCGCATGACCGGCGAAGTGCGCATGCGCACTTTGTTGATCTCACCGGGAGCGCACCGTCGTTTGACGGAGGAGTGCGAGGTCATCAGGGTTTCACCCTTGCTGCGCGAGCTGATTGTGGCCGCCGGCGATGAGCCTGACAGCCACCCGGCGTCGTTGCGGCATGTACAGATTGTCGAGCTGATTTTCTCGGAACTTGACCGTGCGCAAAGGGTGCTGGCTCACGTGCCGATACCGGACGAGCCGAGGCTCAAGTCTCTGTGTGCGGACTTTATCGACAACCCTTCTCAGGAGTCGAAACTGGAGAGTTGGGCGGTGCAACTCAATATGAGTTCACGCACCTTGGCTCGGCTGTTCCAGAAAGAGTTGGGCATGAGTTACGGCGAGTGGCGCAAGCGCACGCGGCTGCTGCTCAGCATGCAGCGGCTGGCCAGTGGTGCCTCCATCCTTGAAGTGGCATTGGAGCATGGTTATCAGAGTCCGAGTGCATTTACCGCGATGTTCAAACGCACCATGGGCTACACCCCGAGTAACTGTCGCTTGGTCTGAATCTGACTGGCGATAGCACCACCTCCTTTTGAACATGGCCCCGCCTCCAGGCAGGGCCATGTTTACCTGTGCCTGGTGTATGGAGCCTGCGGCGCAGAGGGCGCGCCGGCACATTGTCCCAATCGAAACGATGGTTGTCTGGAACTCGGGAGATGCGCAAGCGGTTGCTCTCTTACCCTGCGTCTCTACTTGGCATTCTGGATTTCTTCGATGGGTTCGCCTTCTCTTTTCCCACGGCATTGCCGTCTTTCGCTGCTTGGCATGGCGGTGGCGTTGTTGGCGGGTTGTTCGTCCTGGGTCGCCCATACACCGGCACAGCCACATCCGGAACGCATCAATGCCCTGAGCCACCTGCCCCAAGGTGTCTCGGACCAAGCGTTACCTGAGCGCTGGTGGCAGTTGTATAACGATCCGCAACTCGATGCGCTGGTGCAACAGGCGTTGCTGCACAACCGCGACCTGGCGGCGGCCCAGGCCCATGTGCAAGCGATGCTGGCCGGGATCCAGCAGGCCGATGCCGAGCGCTGGCCGTCCACCCAGGCGTCGCTGGGGGCCGCTTATGGCAAGACGGCCGATGACCAGACGCTGGCCAAGGCCACCGATAGCGATGCGCCGTCAGAGTGGGCATTCAACCCAGGCTTCGAGCTGGCTTATCAAGTGGATGTGTGGGGCCAGGTTCAGCGCACCATTGAACGTGCCCAAGTGCAAACCGCAGCGGCGCAGGATGCCGAGGACTTGCTGCGCATCACGGTCGTGGCGCAAACCACTCGCGCCTATGTGAATGCCTGCGCCCTGGGGGCGCGTGCCAAGGTACAGCGCCATTCGTTGGACGTGGTCGGGCATAGCCTGGCGTTGACCGATCGCCAGCGCCAGGCCGGTGTGGTGACAGACCTTGAATACAGCCGCATGCAAGCCCTGCAAGGCGAAACCCAGGCGTTGCTGCCGATGTTGGAGGCGCGTCGACAAGCCGCGCTCTACGAATTGGCCATGCTGACCGGCGTCGCTGAACTGGACCAAGGCTCTGGCGCCGCAACGTGTGAAGTGGTGCCCCAACTCAATGCCGAGTTGCCGGTGGGTGATGGCTGGCAACTATTGGCGCGCCGCCCCGACATACGTCAGGCCGAGCGCGCGTTGCAGGCGGCCACGCTGCAAGTGGATATCGTCCAGGCCGACCTGTACCCCAAGGTGACCTTCGGCGCTTCAGTGTCCTCCTCGGCCAACAAACCCCATGAGCTGGGGGACAGCAGTGCGGTGATGTTCGGCATCGGCCCACTGATTACCTGGCAGTTCCCTAATTGGCAGGCCAACCGCGCGCGGGTCAAGCAGGCACGGGCACTCGAGCAGGTGGAGGTCGCGCAGTTCGAGGCCAGCGTCCTCAAGGCCCTCAAGGAGGTGCGCCAGGCCCTGGCGTTGTACGACGGCGAACGGCAGCGCCACGCGGCCTTGAGCCGGGCGCTGGACAGCAGCCGCCAAGCCTACAAGTTGGCCCAATTCAACTACGACGCCGGTTCTATCGACTTTCTCGACGTGCTGGACAGTGAGCGTGAACTGATCCGCTTGCAGGCCACGCGCGCCGACGCCGATGGCCAGTTACTGCAACGCCAGATCGGCCTATTCCGTGCCCTTGGTGGCGGTTGGCAGTCCGGCGCCGTCGATACCCCGGCCGCTGCGCCCACCCACGCGTCTATCCCTTCTTCCGGTACCCAGCCATGAATATCGCCGTTGATGAAAAAACTGCTGTCCAGGACGAGCAGGAGAATGTGCTCGAGCAACTTATGCATGCGCGTAAGCAACGGCGCAAAAGAAACCTGATCCTGCTGGGCGGCGCCGGGTTGTTGATCGCGGCGGTGGTGTTCGGCGTGTACTGGATGACCGTCGGCCGCTATCTGGAGCAGACCGATGATGCGTATGTGCGGGCCGACTGGATCCCCATCAGCCCGAAAGTCTCAGGCTACGTGGCCGAGGTGATAGTAGAGGATGATCAGCCGGTCAAGGCAGGGGATGTGCTGGTACGCATCGAGGACCGTGACTACCAGGCCCGCTTGGCACAAGCCCGCGCAGAACTGGCCGAGACCCAGGCCTCGGTGGCAGCGCAAGAGGCCAACTTGACAGTCACTGACAGCCTGATCGCCCAGCAAAAGGCCGGGGTTGCCCAGGCTGAGGCCCATGCTCGCAGTGTGGCCGCTGAGTTACGCCGCGCAAGCCTTGACCAGCGTCGCTACGAAGGCTTGGTGCGCGAACATGCTGCCAGCACGCAGCGTCTGGAAACGGCCGCCGCCAGTTACACCCAGGCCAATGCTGCGGTGGAAATTGCCAAGGCGATGCAACGCCAGCAGGAAACCCGCTTGACCGTGGCCACCACCCGCCGTCAACTGGCTCAGGCTTCGCTCCAGCAGCAGATAGCCCGGCGCAGCCAGGCCGAGGCGCAGTTGAACCTGGCGACGCATGCGTTGGAGGACACCTTGATCCGCTCACCCATCGACGGCGTGGTGGGGCAGCGCAAAGTCCGTACCCGCCAATACGTCGCGCCAGGGTTGCCACTGCTGGCGGTGGTGCCTTTGCAGCAGGCTTACGTCGTGGCCAACTACAAAGAAACTCAATTGCGCGATATGCGTGCCGGCCAACCGGTGGATATCAGCGTCGACAGTTATTCGGGGCGCAAGCTCAAAGGCCATGTGGTGAGCTTCTCGCCAGGCTCCGGGGCGGTGTTCGCACTGTTGCCGTCGGACAACGCTACCGGCAACTTCACCAAGATCGTGCAACGCTTTCCAGTCAAGATCGTCATTGATGAGCATGACGAAGGCGGGCCCATCCTGCCGGGCATGTCGGTGATCACCACGGTGGACACCCGCCCAGCTGAGCAGGGCGCTGCACATGACTGAAGCGGCTGAAAAGAGCGTCTCCTTTCGCGCCTGGGTGGCGGTGATCGGGGGGCTGTTCGGCTGTTTCATGGCCGGCATGAACGTGCACGTGACCAGCGCCGCGCTGCCGGAGATCGAAGGCTCCCTGGGCGCGACGTTCGAGGAAGGCTCGTGGATCTCCACCGCCTACCTGGTCGCGGAAATCGTGATGATCCCGCTGACCGCCTGGTTGGTGCAGGTGTTCTCTCTGCGACGTGTGATGCTCGTGGGCTCGTTTGTATTTTTGGTGGCGTCCATTGCCTGCTCCTGGGCGCCCAACCTGGAAGTGATGATCATCATTCGGGTAATCCAGGGCGCTGCCGGCGCAGTGCTGATTCCCTTGTCATTCCAGCTGATCATCACTGAACTGCCGCCCAGCAAGATCGCGATGGGCATGGCGCTGTTCGCGTTGTCCAACAGCGTCGCCCAGGCCGCCGGGCCGTCCATTGGCGGCTGGCTGACCGATGCCTATTCCTGGCGCTGGATCTTCTACCTGCAACTGGCCCCCGGCATTCTCTTGCTGTTGGCGGTGGCATGGTCGATCGATGCCAAGCCCATGCAGTTGAGCCTGCTCAAGCGCGGCGACTGGGGCGGGATCATCGCCATGATCGTCGGCCTGGGTGGCTTGCAGATCGTGCTGGAAGAAGGTGGCCGCAAGGACTGGTTCGGCTCCGATTTCATTGTATGGATGTCACTGATTGCCGGCGTTGCCTTGGTGTACTTCGTGCTGTCGCAGTTGTATGGCAGTCGCTCCTTCATCAACCTGCGCCTGCTCAAGAGCTACAACTTCGGCGTGGCCAGCGCAGCGATGTTCATCTTTGGCGCGGCCACCTTCGGCCTGGTGTTCCTGGTGCCCAATTACCTGTCTCAGTTGCAGGGCTACAACGCCCGGGAGATTGGCATCAGCCTGATCGCCTACGGCATGGTGCAACTGGTACTGGCGCCGTTCATGCCGCGCCTGATGAAGTGGCTCAACCCGAAACTGATGGTTGCCAGTGGCTTTTTCATCATGGCCCTGGGGTGCTATCTCGGCGCGCACCTGGACGTGGACAGCGCCGCCAACGTGATTATTCCGTCCACCGTGGTACGGGGCATCGGGCAGCCGCTGATCATGGTGGCGCTTTCCGTGCTGGCGGTGTCTGGCCTGGCCAAAGATGAAGCCGGCTCGGCCTCGGCCTTGTTTTCCATGCTGCGTAACTTGGGTGGTGCCGTGGGCACGGCGGGCCTGACGCAGATCGTGGCCATGCGCGAGCGCTTTCACTCTGAGCGGGTAGGGGAGTCGATCACCCTGTTTTCCCCGGCCTTTCAGGAGCGCCTGCGCGCCAGCATGGCCGACAGCGAGGCTTTTATCTTCAACCAGCTATTACCCGCTCAACAGCAGGTCCTTGAGGGCTTGATCCACACCGTGCGTCGTGAGGCGTACCTGATGGCCTACAGCGATGCGTTCTATGTGTCCTGTATTGCTTTGATCTTGTGCGGGGTCGCGGCCCTGGCATTGCGCCAATCAGCAAAGAACTGAACTCATTACTGCCCGCAGGTAATACGCGGGCGCTTATCAGCGGTAAGAGGGAACTTGAATGGTAAAAAGGCGAATGGCCGCGTTCATAGACTAGTTAATTGCTAACTTAGCAATTCCATACAGTTTGTTTGCACTCCCTTGAGGGGTGTTAGCCAACTATTGCCTGGCGAAGTTGATTTTATTAACTTCGGTCGGGCTTCTGTTTTTGTGGGTTTTACAACTTGGAAATAAATTGTATTAATTTTCCAAAAAACACTTGCTGATCATCATGAACTTCCTCTAAGTTTCGTCTTGCTTCGACGGCTGACCTTCGGGTCACGGAAGCATAACCGTACAACTTAATTGAATAAGACTCTAGCACTGGCCAAGAACGGCGAGGCAGGCCTGCTTATGCCTGAAAAAAGGTAAGCGGGTATCTCTCGAGTGGTCAGCGTTAACTAAAGCCTGATAAGGAGCGCAACATGGAAGATAAAAAGACGCTGTTGAACGCCAAGAAAGTAGAGCTGGGCAATCATCGGATCTTTGCTGAAATCAATTCGCTGCCGGTCCTGCGCGCCTTTATGGAAACCCATGTGTTTGCGGTGTGGGATTTCATGTCCCTGGCCAAGCGCCTGCAACAGGACCTCACCTGTACTCGCCTGCCTTGGCTGCCTCCCGTGGACCCGGCGGCCGCGCACCTGATCAACGAAATCATCCTGGGCGAAGAGTCCGACCAGAACTTGCAAGGCGGTCACTACAGCCACTTCGAACTCTACCTGCATGCCATGCGCGAAGTCGGCGCCAGCACCGACAAGATCGAACACTTTGTCAAACTGATGCGCGAAGGCGTCGATCTGAAAACGGCCTTGAGCCGTTGCGGTGCAGGCCTGGCAGCGTCGGCTTTCGTCACTGACACCATCGAAACCGCCATCAACGCTTCCACCCACAGTGTGGCTGCTGCGTTTTTGCATGGCCGTGAAAGTGTCATCCCGCAGATGTTCCAGCGCATTCTGGACGATTGGGATATCACCGCAGACGACGCGCCAACCTTTCGCTATTACCTGCAGCGCCACATCGAAGTCGACTCGGAAGACCACGGCCCGGCGGCAGAAAGCCTGTTGGCGCGCCTGGTCAATGGCGATGCGCAGCGTCAGGAAGAGGTCTACGTATCGGCTATCGCGGCGGTACAAAGCCGCCTGGCGTTGTGGGACAACCTGCGCGTGGCCATGGGCGAAACGGTCAGTGAGTGCGTGGCATGAACTTCGAAGTGATCGAGGCCGACCAGGCCCAATGGTTTGAGGTGACCTCTGAACGCGGTATCACGCTGACCGTCTTCAAAGACACATTGGACCCTGTTACGAAAACTGGAGTGCGTACACGTCTGGTACGTTTTCACCCTGGGGGCGGCACCCGTGAAATCTATACCCATGATTATCACGAAGAAGTGTATTTGATTGAAGGCGACCAGACAGAGCAGGCCAGTGAGGGGCGCCCGGAGAAAACTTACCGCGACGGTAGTTACTTCTTCAGGGTCGCACACACGGAGCACGGGCCGTTTAATTCGAAAGACGGATGCCTGTTGTTTGAAGTGCACTACTACTGAGTATCATGAATAAAGGAAGTAGTCATGAGAGCTGAAGCATATCAATCGTTTTCCGAGTCGTGGGAGGAAAGGGCGACTATTCGGACGCGCCCGAGACGACGCTTGGAAGATGACGAAAAGTTAATATTTCCGGCCAGTCGTCAACCATTGGTCATGAGCGCAACCTTTATGCAGGAGTGTAGTCACTTACAGCATTTTGTTCTCGTTCAGAGCTTGTATAAGTTCATTAATGATGTGGTGATTTTCGAAACCGAAATTGTCGACAAGACCGCCAGGAGCATTGCGAAAGATAACTTCGCTATCCGCTTTCCGTTTGCGTGCCGTTACGACGCGATGACCGTGGTCGTCGATGAGGACTATCACGCGCTAGTGGCGATGGACTACATGCAACAGACCATCGAGTTGACGGGCATCGAACCCATCACCTTGCCAGCGGAAATCGAGCTCAGCCGTTCTATCCCCAAGGCATTGGCCATGGCGCCCGCGCACCTCAAGGCTGCTGTCGAGCTGATCTGCGTGGCCATTGCGGAAAACACCCTGACCAACGATGTTGCCGCGTTTGCCCGCGACGACTCGGTCAAGGCATCGGTCAAGGGGTTGATGGCCGACCACTTGGCGGATGAGGGTCGACATTCGGGCTTTTGGGCCAAGTTGACGCGCATTTACTGGAATACCGCGAGCGAAGAGGACAAACGTGTGCTGGCCTCGATCATGCCGGTGTTCTTGGGTGAGTACCTGACCAACGAGATCCAGCAGGGGTTTGATTTCGCGCTGATCGAGCAACTGCCGGTGAACCCCAGCGTCAAGGCGGCGTTGCGTGAAGAGGTCGAAGGCATGAGTTTTCCGATCACGCCGTCTCACCCGCTGGTAGGCAACATCGTCCGATTCTTCAAACACAGCGGCCTGCTCGACGCTCCCTGCATGCAGGAAGCGCTCGCCGATTATCTGCGCTAGAGGACAACTTCGATGAGACATCTTGATATCGTTTTGTGCGGGCGCAGCCATGCGCTCGCCTGCCTTACGCAAGAGTTGGAACAGATGGGGCACACCGCCCGCTTGTTGACCAGCGATAACGCCATTGAGCTTTGCCAGTTATCGGCGCCGGACGTGCTGATAGACGACGCTAGCACGGCGCAACTCCCGCACTATCCGTCGTGTCATCGCCTATCTTTGCGGGCGCAGGCTGACGATGACAGTGATGTTCTCGCGCCACTGCGGGTGGACTGCCTGTGGCGTCCTGGCGATGGCGATTGGATGCTGCTGGGGCGTCGTGAAGTCAGCGCCCCCCTCGCCGGCAACGGTGCCGACCGGGCACGTGAAGCGATAGCGCAAGTGGTAGAGATGGCCAGTGTGCACATCGGGCGTTTCTCACGCAGTGCTGACTATCTTGAGGCGCCCCGTGAGCCGGTGCAGGCGATTGATCGCTTGTCGAGCCTGACCCTGTTGGATGGCCTGGCCTGGCGTCATCGCCACAATGCGAGCGCTAATACCGGCATTCTGGAGGAGGCCAGGCGCCCCTTTGTGCAGCGCTTGGCCGATAGCCTGTTGGCCAACGCCGAGCGCAACGCCCTGAAAGTGCAAGGGCGGGGTATGTCCTATGCGCAACTGCACGCTTATAGCGTTGCGATCCAGGAACGCTTGCAACCCTTGCTTGAAACCTCGACCCCAGGGTTGACGGTGGTCGGCATCTCGTTGCCCAAAGGCACTGCGCTCTATGCAGCGATCCTGGCGGTGATTGGTTGCGGTGCGGTGTACCTGCCGTTGGACCCGAACCATCCTGTCGAACGCCGTGCGGCCATCCTCAAGCATGCCGGTGCCAGCCTGCTGATCCAGGACACCGAGGCAGACAACCCGCTACCGGGCCTGGCTACCCTGGATATTGGCCATCTGGACTTCTTCCACCACGGCGCCAAGGGCTACAGCCGTGTCGCCCTGGCCCCGGATCAGAGCCTGTTGCGCGTAGCGCTGGACGGTTCGGCACCCTGCGTGGCGATCTACACGTCCGGTACCACCGGCCAACCCAAAGGCGTGTTGCTCACAGTCGACAACTTGAGCCACTTCTGTGCGTGGTATGCCCGTTATGTGGAACTGGACCGCCATAGCCGTGCCCTGCAGTTCTCGACCATCAATTTCGATGCATCGCTGCTGGATATCTTCCCGACGCTGATCCAGGGTGGCGAGTTGATCGTGCCCACCGAAGACCAGCGCCGCGACCCGGTGGCGCTTGCTGAATTGATCCAACGGGAGCAGGTCACCCACGCCTTTTTGCCGCCGGCTTTGCTCAGCATCATCCAGCTTGAATCGCTGTACGGCATGCAGCATTTGGTGACGGGCGGCGATGTGTGCGAACCCCACGTGATCGAAAAACTGATGGGCCACTGTGCACTGCACAACATCTATGGCCCCACCGAGACCACGGTGCTCGCCACCTGCCGTACCTTCCAACGGGGGGACAACAATCGCAACCTGGGCGTACCGATTGCCAATACCGCGATTTACCTGCTGGATGAGCACGGCCAACCGGTAGGCGAAAATGACAGCGGTGAAATCCACATCGCCGGGCCAGGGGTAGGCGCCGGTTACCTGGGCGCCTTGCAAATGACGGCCGAACGCTATCGGCTGCACGAGTTGCCCGATGGCCAGTGGGTGCGCCTCTACCGTACCGGTGACCTGGCGCGTTGGACCGAGGAGGGCATCCAGATCATCGGGCGCCTGGATAACCAGGTGAAGATCCGCGGTTTTCGGGTGGAGCCGGAAGAGATCGAACACCTGCTGCAATCGAGCCAGTTGTTCCGGCAACTGGCGGTGGTCATCGATCACCAGCGCCGCATCCTGACGTTTTTCTCCCAGCCTCAAGAGGGCGAGGGCCAGGCGGCCAGTGAGCAGTTGCAGGCCTATGCGCTCAAACATTTGCCCGACTACATGCGCCCCAGCGCCTATTGCCTGCTGGACCGGTTGCCGGCCACGGCCAATGGCAAGGTCGACCGCAAGGCCCTGAGAGACCTGCCGGTCAACTACAAGACGCAAGGGCCGCGCCTGGCTCCCCAGAACGCCACCCAGGCGCAGTTGCTGGAGCTGTGGTCCAGGCTGCTCGACTTGCCTGGGCCGGACATTTCCGTAGATGACAGTTTCTTCAATCTGGGTGGCCATTCGATCCTGTTGTCGCAGATGCTCATGGGGATTCGCGAGGCGTTCGGCAAAGGAGTCTCGATCAACCGTTTTATTGAGCAACCCACCTTGGTCAACCTCGCCAACCTGATTGACCAGGACGTCGAGGCCACTGCTACGGTCAGTCCGCAGGCGCTGCAAGACGCCATGATCCGGCCTGAGCTGGAGGTACTGCCCATCAGTCGATTGGGCAACGTACATAAAGTCATCGTGACCGGCTCCAACGGGTTCCTGGGTGTGCATATCGTCGAGGCCCTGCTGGAACTGGGCAGCACCGAAGTGGCGTGCCTGGTGCGCGAGTCCGGCGGCATGAGCGCGCAAGAGCGCTTCGAGGATGCGCTGATCCAGAACCGCCTCGAACATCTGGACCTGAGCCGGGTCAAGGTCCTGGCGGCGGATATCAGCAAGCCGCGCCTGGGGTTGTCCGAGCAGGACTATGAATGGCTGGATCGTGAATACGGCGTGTTGATCTACAACGCGGCCAACGTCAACCACGTGCTCGACTACGAGTCGCTGGTCAAGGACAACGTCACGCCGGTGCTGGAATGCCTGCAATTGTGTGAAGGGCGCAGCAAGAAAATTTTCAACTTCATTTCCACCCTGTCGGCATCCAGCACGGTGGACGAGCAGGGCCGGGTATTGGAAGAACCGCCTGCCTTCACGCCGCCCATCTACATCCGCAATGGTTACAACCTCTCCAAATGGGTGGCTGAGCGCATCTTGTGGAACGCCAGTGAGTCGGGGGTGTGGGTCAATCTCTATCGCCCTGGAAACATCGCGTTCAATACGCGAACCGGTGTGTGCCAGCCTCATCAGAACCGTTTGATGCTGATGCTCAAAGGCTCCTTGCAGCTTAAGCAAGTGCCCGAACTGGCGCTCAACTTCGACCTGATGCCGGTGGACTTCCTCGCACGCTTCATTGCGTTTCACGCCAGCCGTCATAACCGCACCAAAGCGGTGTTCAACTTGCACAACCCGCTGCCTTTGACATGGGCTCACTATCTGGAGGCGTTCCGCGCGGCCGGTCACGATTTCCAGATGGTCCCGGTGACACAATGGCAGCAACGCCTGTCGGCCATCGACAGTGATAACGCGTTGTTCGGCGTGGTCGGTTTTTACCTCAATGGGTTTGAAGAAGACATTGGCGATATCTCGATGATCGAGTACCGCAATGCACTCTCAGGAATCCAGAGCATGGGCGAAGACTACCCAGCCAAGAACAGTGAGTTGCTGCAAAAAGGCTGTGACTACCTCAAGCAAATCGATTTCATCTGAGCAAAAAAAAGGAGCTTACCCATGCAACATTTTGAACCCGATACCCTGGTCCGTAATCCAGTCGGCAACCCTGTCGTCGCCAGCGTCAGCGTGAATGGCGATGCTCGCAGTGTGTGGAATGTCGTCGGAGATTTCGCCGGTTTCACGAAGTTTATTCCGGCCTTGTCCCATATCGAGATGACGGGCGAGGGCGTGCGCTCGGTACGCAAGAAGCTGTTCAAGGACGGCAATGTCGTGATTGAGCAACTCAACAGCCATGACGATCAAGCCATGACCATGACCTGGTCGCTGATCTACACCTCGCTGAACATCGGTAACCTGTGGGCGCTGATGGAGGTGGTGCCACAAGGCCCGAACCAGAGCCTGGCGACCTGGACCATCATTGGCCAGCCCTACACGGGCGGTAAGGAAGACGTACCGGCGTTCGAAGCTTTCCTGCAAGGCTTTGCCGATGACGCGATGAAGAACGTACAGGCGCTCTTCAACTGACATAGGAAGAGCAGGCAGTGGCTGATTCCGTGGCGAGGGAGCTTGCTCCCGTTGGGGCGCGAAGCGACCCTGAGAATAGGACTGCTGCGCAGTCCATCGGGAGCAAGCTCCCTCGCCACAGAAGCGTTCTGCTGTTTTAAGCGTTAGTTGATGGCTTGATCAATCCCCGCCTGCAAGGCCTGGCTTTCACTGTGCCCACCCGCTCGCAGCGGGCCCAGGTTGAAGGCTTGGTCATTGCGTGTGGCGTCGTCGTGTTTCTGGGTCAGTTCGTCCTTGGCACCCAGGGCCAGGTTGACCGGTGACTTCGAAACGTTCAGCCCGACATCGGCGCGGTAGTCGCTGCCGGCCAGTGTGGTTGCCGTCACCTTGGAGCCACCCAGCTCAACCTTGCCATTGGGCGCACTGATCCGCGCGCCCGTAAGCTGGGTATCACCCTTGACCTGCAGGTTGACGCCGTGGCTCGCGCGAATGCCTGACGCCTGGGTGACGCTGTCCTTGGCCACATGGCTGACATCCAGATACAGGGTCGGGGTGTAGCTGGTGTTGCCGCTCTTGTCGCCGAACAACACGCTTTCGGCGGTATTGGCCACCTTGCTGCCGGTGGTGTCTTTGCCACTGACGGTGTAGCTGTCGCTGGTTTTTGGCCAGACCTTATCCTTGAAGCCAGACAAGCGCGTGCCCAGGGCATCGGTCTTGTCTGCCAGGTATGCCTTGGCCTTGTCCACGCGGGTACCGAAGGCGCCACGGGGTTCCGGGTTCACATCGTAGCTGCCACTGCGAGTGAGTTTTTCGCCCAAGCGTTCCTTGGCATTGACCACGCTGTTGACCACGCTGTCCTTGGCCGAAGCCAGGTGCCCGGTGCCTTTGTCGACGACGTTCTCCAGCTTGTCGCGATGCTTGTCGAACGCGCCTTCAGCCTTGGCTTGTACCTTGTCCTTCAATGGGCCGCTGGCTTTGGCCAGCTTATCCACCACCCCCGGCTGGTTTTTTTCGACATCCAGCCTGGCGTCGACATTCACCTGAGTGCTGTTGACCTGGTCCTTGCGGCTTTCGACGACGAGGTCGCCGCCCACCGCGCCATGCACCTTGTCGGCGTCGACACGCGCTCCGGCCAGATGGGTATCGCCGGCACTGTTGAGGGTGACGTCACCCGCCGTGATCAGGCTGTTGTGCTGGGTGGTACCTTGCAAGTGATCCACATCGACCTTGGCCCGCGCATTGATGCCGCGCTGGGTCTTGGGTGTCTCATGTTCACCGGCGTCGGCCAGGGTGGTTTGGCCGACGCTGCCCCCTGCGCCCAGGGTCACGCCCCAGTTACCATGGGCCTGGGTCGATTGCGCAGACTCTTGCAGGATGCCGCCGTTTTGCGCATCCAGGCTAACGCTGGCTGCGCTGACCTGAGTGCCCTGCAAGTGGATGGCATCGGTTGCATCAGCGCCGCTGGCGAGGCTGACCTTGCCGCTGCTGTGCAATTGCCCGACGACGGCGCTCTGGTCGTTTTCCGCCACTTTGCCAATATTGAAATTGGCGCTGAGGCTGCCGGTCTTGCTGCTGCTTTCGGCGCTGCTGGTCTTGCCGGCGCCGAGGGTCAGGCCGCCGCCCAGGTTGCTGCCGTTGCTGACGTGGCTACCGGTGGCGGCTTGCAGGTTTAGCTTGCCGCCGGCATTGAGGCTGATATCGCCAGCCTTCGCGCCCGTGCTGCCGATCTGCGTGCCTTGCAGGGTCATGTCAGCGCCGCTGCTGAGCTTGACGGGGCCGCTGCCCTGGATGGTTGCGACCTGGGCCTGGCTGTCCTGGGTGTCCAGGCGCTTGTTATCCAACTGCACGCCGGCACCGAGGTTGACGTTGCTGCCATTGGCGCCGGGCGCGGTGCCCACCGTCAGTGAGCCGTTGCCGCGCAGCGTGCTGCTGTTTTTACTCTGGGTGTTGGTGGCCTGGTTGAGCGCCAGCTCACCGCCGGTCTTGAGGTTGACCCCGGCCTGGCCGCCGTCGAACTGGCTGCCTTCATAACGGGCATCGCCCTTGGCGTCGATGCTCACGCCTTGGCTGGCCACATAGCTGCCGACCACCGCCGTGCTGCTGGACTCGCGCACATCGCTGCTGCCGCCCAGGCCACTGCCGCGCACATTCAGGTCTTCACCGGTGGTGGTATAGACTCGCACGCCAGCCTTGGCGTCCACGCCTTGCTCGCTGCTGCTGTGGGTGTTGGCCGCTGCGGTAGCAACGTGCTCGCCCGCCTTGATGTTCAGCCCGCCCTCGGTGGCGCGGTACTGGGTGCCCTCGTCCTGCAAGGTGCTGGCCGCATTGACCTGCACCGTGGCGCCACTGAACTGGCTGACCACGGCGGTGCTGTCCTGCGTTGTGCCGGTTTTGTTCGTGTGCCCGACTTCCACATCCAGGCCGACATTGGGTTGCTCGAATGCATCCAGCAAACCGGGCTGATGGAACTTGGCCTGGGCCACGCCCTCGACGGCTTTTTCGATCGGGCGGGTAATGCCTTTGTATTCCACATTGGCGCCAACATCGGCGGTCCAGCCGTTTTCCTTGTGGGTGCTGGTCTCGGTGGAATGGGCCGCCTGGTTGTCGATCTGGCCAGCGTTGACCTGCAGCCCGGCGCCGGCCTTGGCCTGTGCACCCTCGCTGGTGAAGGTGTTGCCAGCGTTGATGGTCAGCTTGCCGGCCGCGGCCACGGTGCTGGTTTGCGCAGTGGTTTTTTCAGCGGTGTCTTGGCTGCTTTGGTGGCTGAACTGAGCGCCACTGCCTGCCCGATCAATGCCGCCGGTGTAGTAGAAACTGCCGCCGGTGGCGGTTTTGTCGACGGCTTCGGTGCGCTTGTCGTGGGCGGCCAACAGCTCGACGTTTTTGCCGCTCAGGCTCGCATCGCCTTCGGTGGCCTGGAGGTTGGACCCGGTGATGCTGACATCGCCTGCGGCGTTAACCGCCACACTGGCGCCTTTAAGGCTGGAAGCCTGTTGTTGCGTGGTGTCGGTCTGGCGGGTTTGCTGCTGGTCTTCATAACTCAGGCCCGCACGGTACTGGCGGCTGACACCCTCGGTTTCCTTGGCGTAGCCATCGAAGCCACGGCTATGGGTGCGAGTGGTGTCGTGGGTGGTGTTCTCGGCGGCAACTACCTTGATATCGCCCTTGGCATCCGCTTGCAGTTCACCCGCGGCGGACACCTGGGAGCCACTGACGGTGATGTCCTTGGCACTTTCCAGCTTGAGGTTGCTGTCCGAGCGCAGGTTGCTGGCAACCACGGTGCTGTCCTTGAGGTTCTTGCGGCTTTCGTCCTTGGAGATACCGAAGAACTTGCTGTCATTGCTGTAGCGGTTGTCGTGGGAGGTGTCCTGGACGCCGTCGATCACCAGCGAGCCTTTGTCGCTGATGACGCTGGCCTGTTTGCCGCCTCGGGCCTGGCTGCCGCTGATGCGCACGTCGTCGGCCTTGACGATCAGCTTGCCGTCGGCGTTGACCTTGCTACCAGTGTTCGACGTCTTGCCCTGGTTACCGTCGCCTTGCTTGCCGAAGAAGCTGCCACCGGTGAGGTCGCCGGAGTAGGCATTGTCGCTGCTGCTCTGGGTACGGCTGGCGCTGGCGATTTCCACGTGCCGGGCGGCCAGTTGGATATCGCCGGGGGTTTTCAGCTCGGCGCCTTGCAATTGCAGCTTCTGTTGGCTGGTCAGCTCCAGTGTCTTTCCGGCCTTGAGGCTGCTGGTGATGCTGCGTTGTTCGCTGCTGGATTTATCCCAGTTGGCTTTCCACAGGTGCTTGCGATGGTTGCCCTGGTCGCGGGTTTCATGGGTTTCGGTGGCGGCGTTAACGTGCAGGTTGGCACCGCTGTCGACGCGCAGAGTGTTGCCCGCTTCCACATGGCTGGCTTTGATCTCGGTGTTGGCACCGGAAGACAGCGTCGCATCCTGTTGCGCCACAACCTTGTTGCCGTGCTGGCGCGAGTCTTTGTCGGTGGTGGTGCGGTCGTAGGTTTCGTAGGTGAACAGGAAGTTGCTGTTGTTCCACTGTTCACGCTTTTCCTGGAACTTGCGGCTTTCCAGGCTGCTGAGGGTCAGGTTGCGGCTGGCGTCGAGTTTGACGTTGCGCCCGCTGACGTCGGTGGCGGCCAGGTTCAGGTCCTTGGCGCTGTGCAAGTCGATATCGCCCTGGCGGCTGTGCACGCCAGCGCGAGTGGCGTCGAGGCTGTCGGCGCGCACCTGGCCGCTGATATCAAGGTCGCCGGCCGAACTGATCTTCACCCCGTCAGTGCCTTGCACCTGCACGCCGCCCACGCGCACACCGGCGCCTTCGGCGGTGCTGATGATGTTGATGCGCCCGGCCTGCATGGCGCCGAACAGGCGCGCGTCGATGCGTTGGTCCTGGGTCTTGCTGGCCGGGTCCACCTGGCGTACCTGCCCGCTGGCGAAATCGACCTGGTTGCTGCCGACGGTGAGGTTCAATTGATCGCGGGCACTGAGGCGACCTTCGCTGTCGATGCGCGGCGCGATCAGGTTGATGGACCCTTCGCGGTTGTGCAGGCCCTGGCCTTGCACTGTCAGTTGGCCGTTGGCATCGCGGGTGCTCAAGGCTTGCAGCTTGCCGTCGTTGAGTTCAGGGCGGCCCACCACCAGGTTGGCATTGGGCGTGTTGATGAAACTGCCGCCATTCACCGAAATACCGTTAGGGTTGGCCAGCACGTAATCGGCCGCCTGGCCGAAAATCTCCTGGGCGCCGTTGAGGGTCGAGGCGTTGCGGCTGATCACTTCGTTGAGGATCACGCTCGCCGCCTGGCCCTGGAACTGCGGGTTGGCCGCCAGTTGCCCGGCAAGTTGGGACTGGCCAGCTTGCAAGGCATTGTTCAACACCAGGCCCTGGCGGTCGACGTTGTAATCCAGGAACTGGTTATGGGACAGGCCACCGGCGTTCGGCGCGACGATGTTGACGATGGGTACGCCGCCCTGGTTTTGCAGCTGCGGCGTACCGCCAGGGCCTTCGACGACGGTCAAGCCTGCGGCGAGCGCGAGCTGCGGCAGCAGGAACAGGCTGGCGATGGCCCAGCGCAGTTTGCCCTGGGGTGAAAGGTGGAAGCTGTGTGAAGTAGTCGGCATAAATAATCTCGCTCTGTGTTGGCTGATCCACGACGCGCGTTGTTCGTTGCAACGCTGCTGGGGTGGTCAGGTACGGCGGTGACTCAGGCTAAAAACAGGTATTGGCTCATCGTTGCACACTCATATCTGCACGCTAAGGCGCGTCAGCCAGACCTCCGGCTCCTGGCGAAAACCTGTGGGGGTGTTGAGGTTGCGTTGGTAGTCGATGTCGAGCTGTACGTTCTTCCAGCTCAGGTTGAGCCCCGCGCTGGCGCCGCTCAGGCGTTGGCTCTGGGCGCCGTGTTCGTGCTTGACCCAGCCGTTGTCCAGGCCCAGGCGCGGGGTGAGCTTCACCGGCAAGTCAGTGTTGAGCGGCAGGCGCAAGGTGTTGCGCCAGACCGCGCCAATGGCACCGGAACTACTGTTTTCGCGGTAGCCGCGCACGGCCGAGTCGTCGGTGATCAGCAACTGTTCGATGGCGGGCAACGCATCCGGGCTGTACTGCACCGACAACTGGCTCTGCCACTGCCATGGCTGCGCTGCCCATTGGCCGTTGCGCCATTGGGTGAGGTTGGCGCGGTACTTTTGAAACTGCGCCTTGGGCCGGTTTTTCTGCACCTGGTCGGCATCGCGATCGGCGCCGAACCAGGTCAGGCCCTGGGCGTAATTGACGTCCAGGTTCCACACCGCGCTGTTGAGCCAGAACAGGTTCATGCCCGCTTCGGCTACGGTCAGCGTGGGGCTTTGGATGTCCAGGTGTACCTTCTGTAGGTAGCTGTCGACGTCTTTGTAGGCCAGTTGCAGGTTGGCGCTGAGTTGGTGGCCCTGGTCGCGCCACAACACACGGTCGCTACGCAGGCTGACCTGATCGGTGCGGCCACTGTTGTAAAACGTGGTGCGGCTGAGTTTGAACGGCGAGCGGTATTCGGCATGGCTGGCGAACAGGCTGTAGGTCCAGTAACCGTAGGGGATCGAGTAGAACAGGCTGTGGCTGCGGCTGTAGCGCGGCCCATGGTTGAGCGTGTCGCTGAAGCTCAGGTTGAGCGAGTCGTTGATTTGCAGCGGGCTGTCCAGGCTCAAGTTGATCGCATTGCGATCACGCCCGGTGCCGGCGCTGCCGAGGTTATCCACCCCCAGGCCCAGGGCCCAGCGCGAGGCACTGCTGCGCGAGCGCAGGATGATGCGCGACGCGCCCGCGGTGCTGCCTGGGGCGATGTCGGCCGTGAGGTCCACCGAGCGCAGGCGGTTGAGCTGGTCCAGGCCCTGCTCCAGATCTCGCAGGTTCAGTGGCTTGCCGAGCATCCCGGGGAATGCCCCACCCAATGACACCGGCAGGCTCTGGTCGGCCAGTTCGATGGCCTCCAGGTAGCCTTCTTCGACGTGAATATCCAGCGGTTGCCCGGCGGCGGGCGCGCTGATCAGGTAGGGGCGGCTGGCGATATAACCGGCCTCGACATACAGCCGCGTAATCTCGGCCAGCAGGCGGTTGATCTGGGTGACGCCCATGCAAGGCGCCACGTAGGGCTCGATGTGTTTGTCCAACTCGGCACGGCTGAACAGCGTGACCCCGGCCAGGCGCGTACCGCTCAAGGGCCAGCAGCGTTCGTCCTTGGCGATGTCTGTTGGCAAGGCCGGTGTGGCCGCTGGCGTACCGAAACTGCCACGTTGCATCTGGCGTTGGCGCTGCTCCAATTGTAATTGCTGCAGGTCGCGTTGCTGTTGCTGTTGCAAGCGCAGGGCTTCCTGGCCTGGCTGCGGCGCCTCGGCGCCAGCCACGGGCAGCGCCCACAGGCAGAGCAGGGCAATGCCCAGGTTCCGGGTACAACTCAAGTGTCCGGTTGAGAGCTGATTTGGCACTCGACATCCTTAACGTAGAAATACACACGATCCACACCGCACGAGCTAAACCTTGAACTCAGCGCAGACTTGCCCCACTTGAGTGAGTGCTGAACGGTTTGTTACATCGCCGTAGGATTTATTGCACATTCTGTAAGAAAAATCGTGTGATGCAGTGCTCAAATGCACAAATTTAGTGCGCGAATGGGCGTCTCAGCCCAAAAATCCTGATTTTTCAGGAGGCGGGAGGGGGCGGCGCGGTTTTGATTGTTGTCTGGGCTTCACCTAATCGGCGTGCCGCGGCGAGGAACTGAGTACCTTGCCCGGTTGCCAGATTAGGCTTTTGAATCCATTGGATATTCTGTAGCCTTGCGCAGCTTTAAGCTGTACCCGTGCTTGATGAACAAAAACACTTCGTCCGGTGGCGCCCGAAGGGCTCCTGAGCCGGTGGTACACTCGACTTTCGCGCTACTGCGCCTGCAGGTCTTGCGAACATGACGCACATTTCCGAACGCCTACTGGTTCAAGCTCACCTCGACGCCAAGCAGCCCAAGGTTCTCAGCGCTGCCGAAGAGGCGAGCCTGCGAACCGCCATTGCCGCCGAGCTCAAGGCTCAGGACGCGGTGCTGGTTGCCCACTTTTATTGCGACCCGGTGATTCAGGCCCTGGCCGAAGAAACCGGTGGTTGTGTTTCCGATTCCCTGGAGATGGCGCGCTTCGGCGCCGCTCACCCGGCCAAAACCGTACTGGTGGCTGGCGTGCGCTTCATGGGCGAGACCGCCAAGATCCTTACGCCTGAAAAACGCATCCTGATGCCTACCCTGGAAGCCACGTGCTCCCTGGACCTGGGTTGCCCGGTGGATGAGTTTTCCGCGTTCTGCGATCAGCACCCCGAGCGCACCGTGGTGGTCTATGCCAACACCTCGGCGGCGGTCAAAGCTCGGGCGGATTGGGTGGTGACTTCCAGCTGCGCGCTGGAAATTGTCGAAAGCCTGATGGACAACGGCGAGACCATTATCTGGGGTCCGGACAAACACCTGGGCACCTACATCCAGCGCCAGACTGGTGCCGATATGCTGCTGTGGGACGGTGCCTGCATCGTCCACGAAGAATTCAAGTCCAAGCAGCTCGAAGACATGAAGGCGTTGTACCCGGATGCGGCAATCCTGGTGCACCCGGAGTCACCGACTTCGGTGATCGAATTGGCTGACGCGGTGGGTTCCACCAGCCAACTGATCGCTGCGGCGCAACGCTTGCCGAACAAGACCTTTATCGTCGCGACCGACCGCGGCATCTTCTACAAGATGCAGCAGTTGTGCCCGGACAAAGTCTTTGTCGAAGCGCCTACCGCCGGTAACGGTGCAGCCTGTCGCAGTTGCGCGCACTGCCCGTGGATGGCAATGAACACACTGGAGCGTACGTTGCAGTGTTTGCGTGAGGGCGGTAATGAGATCTTCGTGGAGCCGGCGGTGATTCCGCAGGCGGTACGACCGCTCAAGCGTATGTTGGACTTCACCCAGGCCGCACGATTGAAACTGGCCGGCAACGCCTGAACACAAATCAAAATGTGGGAGCTGGCTTGCCTGCGATAGCGGTGTAACAGTTACAGGTGTTTTTGACTGCAACACCGCTATCGCAGGCAAGCCAGCTCCCACAGTTGATCTGTGATGCGCTTGAGTTACTTCTTTTGCTTCGGGATCCGCACCAACTGCGTATCCGAATAGATGTCATGCCAGCTGCGTTTGTGTTTATCGAACAACGACCAGATAAATCCCAACCCCACGCACAGCCATGACGCAATCGACACCACAAAACGCAGCAGTGCCTGCCACAGGCTGATCCGCGACCCGTCGGCGTTCTGCACGCGCACGCCCCACACCTGCATGCCTAGGGTTTGCCCCGAATGAGTCCAGAACTTGGCGAAGAACCCGAAGAGCACGAACAGCAGGATCGTGGACAGCAACGGGTCACCGTCCAGCGCGCCGGATTCGGTGAGTGTGCGCATTTTCGCTTCGCCCACGAAGGCGATCCACACCAGCTTGTAGATAAACGCGGTGACGATCAGCAGTGCGGTACATAAAAGAAAGTCGTAGAACATCGCTGCCAGGCGGCGGCCCAGGCCAACGGCGGGGAACTCGCCCTGGGGGCTCAACAGGGGTTTGGACATGGCAGGGCTCTCTGGAGAAAGCACGCAGTTTACGCAATGGCGCCCATAAAAAAGCCCCTGATGTCATATCAGGGGCTTTTTGTCGCAGGTAAGGGTCAGGCTTCTGCGTTTACTTCGTCAGCCTGCATGCCTTTCTGGCCTTGCACGGCAACGAAAGTCACTTTCTGGCCTTCCTTCAGGCTCTTGAAGCCATTGCCCTGAATTGCGCGGAAATGCACGAACAGATCCGGGCCGCTTTCAGGAGTGATAAAACCAAAGCCTTTTTCGTCGTTGAACCACTTGACGGTACCGCTCTGACGCTCAGCCATTTTCTTCTTTCCTTTGACGCTAAAAATTAATGACAGCCCCTTTCAAACGAAAGAGTACTGGGCTGGGTTGCAGGAAAGTAAGAGACATCGAACGGGTTGTAGCAAACTACTTGAGCTACTGCCCAGGTCCAGGTTCCAAGCGACCCATGCAAACACAGTGGGCAAACTCTACGCCAACTAATATGAAAAAAACAAGCCCTTGTGCAGGCCCTGATTTTACTGGGTCTCATGACACTTTGTTGAATGTTCTGATGCCGGCTTATTCGATAGAGTTATTCACTTGTTATAGGGCGTCAGCTATAAAAATCCTATCGTGAATGCACTGTTTTATGGCGGTTGCGTTACGGTTTAGTGCACGTTAACGCAACCGCGTTACTTATAGAAACAGTCAATCAGCCACGGTAGTAACGTTGCGGAACAAATGGCATTTTACTTACACGCAGTGGCACCTTTTTCCCACGTACCATTGCGCAAACTTCGGTATCCAGTGCGACAAATGCGTTGTCCAGATAACCCATCGCCAGAGGGCCACCCAAGGTTGGACCAAAGCCCCCGCTGCAGACGCTGCCGATAACCGTACCTTGTGCATCGACAATTTCAGCGCCTTCACGCACCGGGGTACGCTCCTGCGGCAGCAGGCCTACGCGTTTGCGCGCCACACCGGTTTGCTGCTGAGTGAAGATGCGGTCGGCGCCAGGGAAGCCGCCGGCCCGTGCGCCATCGGCACGCCGAGCCTTGGAAATCGCCCACAGCAGGCTGGCTTCGATTGGCGTGGTGTCGGTGTTCATGTCGTGGCCGTACAAACACAAGCCGGCTTCCAGGCGTAGCGAATCGCGAGCGCCCAGGCCGATCGCCTGCACTTCGGTTTCGGCCAGCAGGCTGCGGGCCAGGCTCTCGGCATTGGCGGCCGGCACGGAGATTTCAAAACCGTCTTCACCGGTGTAGCCGGAGCGGCTGACGTAGCAGTCCACGCCCAGCAAACGCAGGGTGGCGAATTGCATGAAGGTCATCTGAGTGACTTCAGGGGCCAGGCGCGCCAATACTTTCACTGCCGCAGGGCCTTGCAGGGCCAGCAGGGCGCGTTCTTCGAACAGCGGTTCGATGGTGCATTGGTCGCCGATATGTGTACGCAGGTGCGCCAGGTCCTGGTCCTTGCAGGCGGCGTTGACCACCAGGAACAATTCG
The DNA here is from genome assembly GCF_001320835.1 of Pseudomonas sp. NBRC 111138. Taxonomy (NCBI): domain Bacteria; kingdom Pseudomonadati; phylum Pseudomonadota; class Gammaproteobacteria; order Pseudomonadales; family Pseudomonadaceae; genus Pseudomonas; species Pseudomonas sp. NBRC 111138. The sequence goes on from NZ_BCBO01000045.1 coordinate 52,453, forward strand.
TCGTTGCCCAGGTTGGCGACCATCAGGTCGTCGAGGATGCCGCCTTGCTCATTGGTGAACATCGCATAGCGCTGCATGCCTACTGGCAGGTCGATGATATCGACGGGCACCAGGGTCTCCAGAGCCTTGGCGGCATTCGCGCCAGTGAGACGAATCTGGCCCATGTGGGAGACGTCGAACAACCCGGCCTGTTCACGGGTATGCAGGTGTTCCTTCATCACGCCCAATGGATACTGCACCGGCATGTCGTAGCCGGCGAAGGGCACCATGCGTGCGCCCAGTTCCAGGTGCAGGGCATGCAATGGGGTTTTCAACAGGGTTTCGGTGGACATATTCAACTCCTGAAAAACGTGCCGACGCGCTTGTGGGCGTCAGCACTCGATAATGTTGACCGCCAAACCGCCACGGGCGGTTTCCTTGTATTTGCTTTTCATGTCGGCGCCCGTCTGGCGCATGGTGCGGATGACCTTGTCGAGGGACACAAAGTGCTGCCCGTCGCCACGCAGGGCCATGCGCACCGCATTGATCGCCTTCACCGAGCCCATGGCATTGCGCTCGATGCACGGCACCTGCACCAGCCCGCCAATTGGGTCGCAGGTCAGGCCGAGGTTGTGTTCCATGCCGATCTCGGCGGCGTTTTCCACTTGGGACACGCTGCCGCCCAGCACTTCGCAGAGTGCGCCTGCGGCCATGGAACAGGCCACGCCGACTTCGCCCTGGCAACCGACTTCGGCGCCTGAGATCGAAGCGTTTTCCTTGTACAAAATGCCGATGGCGGCCGCGGTGAGCAAAAAGCGCACTACGCCGTCTTCGTTCGCGCCGGGGATAAAACGCATGTAGTAATGCAGCACGGCGGGAATGATCCCGGCCGCGCCGTTGGTGGGCGCGGTGACCACGCGCCCGCCATTGGCGTTTTCTTCGTTGACCGCCAGCGCATACAGGTTGACCCAATCGAGCACCGACAGCGGGTCGCGCAGCGCCGACTCCGGGTTCTTGCACAACTGCCTGTGCAAGGCCGCTGCCCGGCGCTTGACCTTCAAGCCTCCGGGCAAGATGCCTTCGTTGCGACAGCCGGCATCGACGCAATCCTGCATGACCTGCCAGATCTTCAACAAACCGCTGCGGGTTTCGGCTTCCGGGCGCCAGGCACTTTCATTGGTCAGCATCACCTGGCTGATAGACAGGCCATAGGTGGTGCAGTGGCCGAGCAAGTCCTTGGCGTGTTTGAACGGGAAGGTCAGGGGTGTAGCGTCTTCGACGATACGGTCGGCGCCCGCCGCGTCTTCATCCACCACGAAACCGCCACCGACCGAGTAGTACTCGCGGCTGCGGGTCTGGATGCCGGCGGCGTCAAAGGCACGAAAGATCATGCCGTTGGGATGATAGGCAAGGGGCTTGCGGATCATCGCCAGGTGTTCTTTCTCGTTGAACGCAATGCTGTGTTCGCCGAGCAGGTTGAGGCGCCCGTCACTGCGCATCTGCGCCAGGCGTGCTGCCACGGTTTCGGTATTCACGGTGTCCGGGTGTTCGCCTTCCAGGCCCAGCAACACAGCCTTGTCGCTGCCGTGGCCTTTGCCGGTGGCGCCCAGTGATCCGTAGAGTTCCACCTTGATGCCGGTGGTGGCCTCCAGCAGGTTGTCACGCTTGAGCCCCTCGACGAATCGGGCAGCGGCACGCATCGGGCCGACGGTGTGGGAACTGGAGGGGCCGATGCCAATCTTGAACAGGTCGAACACGCTAAGGGACATGGTTGTTCTCCGGTTTCTTATTATTTTCTGAAAGCCGACTCGGTCAATGTGGGAGCCGGGCTTGCCCGCGATAACGGTGGGTCAGGCAACATCACTGTCGGCTGATACACCGCTATCGCAGGCAAGCCAGCTCCCACACTGGCCGCGTATCTCTCGTCAGATCAGGCGTAGCTCTCGATAGAAGGGCACGCACACACCAGGTTGCGATCGCCAAACACGTTGTCGACCCGGCCAACCGGTGGCCAGTACTTGCTTTCGATCAACGACGCTACCGGGTACACCGCTTGTTCACGGCTGTATGGGTGGCTCCATTCTCCCACCAGTTCCGCAGCCGTGTGCGGCGCGTTCTTGAGGGGGTTGTCGTCTTTGTCGAGGGTGCCGTTTTCTACCGCGCGGATCTCTTCGCGGATGGCGATCATGGCGTCGCAGAAGCGGTCCAGCTCTTCCTTGGATTCACTTTCGGTGGGCTCGATCATCAAGGTGCCGGCCACCGGGAACGACATGGTCGGCGCATGGAAACCAAAATCGATCAGGCGCTTGGCCACGTCGTCCACGCTGATGCCGCTGCTGTCTTTCAACGGGCGCAGGTCCAGGATGCATTCGTGGGCCACCAGGCCATTGCTGCCGGTGTACAGCACCGGGTAGTGCTCTTCCAGGCGACGGGAAATGTAGTTGGCATTCAGGATCGCCAACTGCGACGCACGCTTGAGGCCGGCGCCGCCCATCATGCTGATGTACATCCAGGTGATCGGCAGAATGCTCGCGCTGCCGAACGGCGCAGCGCACACCGCGCCTTCCTTGCGTTCCATGGCGGCGTGGCCGGGCAGGAATGGCGTGAGGTGCGACTTGACGCCAATCGGGCCAACGCCCGGGCCGCCACCGCCGTGGGGAATGCAGAAGGTTTTGTGCAGGTTCAGGTGGGACACATCGCCGCCGAACTTGCCCGGTGCGCACAGGCCGACCATGGCGTTCATGTTGGCGCCGTCGATGTACACCTGGCCGCCGTTGTCATGAATGATCCCGCAGATTTCGCGAATACCTTCCTCGAACACGCCGTGGGTAGAGGGGTAGGTGATCATCAGTGCTGCGAGGTGCTCGCGGTGCTCGATGGCCTTGGCGCGCAGGTCTTCGATGTCGACGTTGCCGCGTGCATCGCAAGCGGTGACCACCACGCGCATGCCGGCCATGTTGGCGGTCGCAGGGTTGGTACCGTGGGCTGACGACGGGATCAGGCAGATGTCGCGACGTTCTTCGCCACGGCTCTGGTGATAGGCACGGATGGCCAAGAGGCCGGCGTACTCACCCTGGGAACCGGCGTTGGGTTGCAGGGAGATCGCGTCGTAACCGGTGGCCGCGCAGAGCATGGCTTCCAGTTCGCTGGTCAGTTGCTGGTAGCCGGCGCTTTGCGCGGCGGGGGCGAACGGGTGCAGGGCACCGAATTCGGCCCAGGTCACCGGGATCATTTCGCTGGCGGCGTTGAGCTTCATGGTGCACGAGCCCAGCGGGATCATGGTGCGGTCCAGGGCCAGGTCCTTGTCGGCCAGCTTGCGCAGGTAGCGCATCAGCTCGGTTTCCGAGTGATAACGGTTGAACACCGGGTGGCTGAGGATCGGCGACTGACGCAGCAATGCGCTTGGCAGGGTGCTTTCGGTTGCAGCAAAGGCTGGCAGGGTTTTGCCGTCGGCGAAGATGGCCCACAAGGCTTGGATATCGGCCTGGGTGGTGGTTTCGTCGACCGACAGGCCTACGCGCTCGCCATCTACCACACGCAGGTTGATGCGCTGGGCGCGGGCCTTGTCGTGCAGGGCTGCGGTGTGGGCGCCGGTGTGGATTGTCAGGGTGTCGAAGAAGTGTGCCTGCTCGACTTTCTGGCCCAGGGCCGTCAAACCCTTGGCCAGGATCGCGGTCAGCTGGTGAATGCGCTGGGCGATCTGCGTCAGGCCCTTGGGGCCGTGGTACACGGCGTACATGCTGGCGATATTGGCCAGCAGCACTTGCGCGGTGCAGATGTTGCTGGTGGCTTTCTCGCGGCGGATATGTTGCTCGCGGGTTTGCATGGCCAGGCGCAGGGCCGGCTTGCCGAAGCGGTCGACGGAAACACCGACCAGACGGCCTGGCATGTCGCGCTTGAACGCATCCTTGGTGGAGAAGTACGCCGCGTGCGGGCCACCGAAGCCCAGTGGCACGCCAAAGCGTTGTGCGCTGCCAATGGCGACGTCGGCGCCGAATTCACCCGGCGGCGTCAGCAGGGTCAGGGCCAGCAGGTCGGCGGCCACGGCGACCAGTGCGTTGGCGGCGTGGAAACGTTCGGTCAGTTCGCGATAGTCGAACACATCGCCGTTGCTGGCCGGGTATTGCAGCAGGGCGCCGAAGAACGGGCTGACGTCGGTCAGTTCGCGCTCATCGCCCACTACTACATCGATGCCCAGTGGTTCGGCGCGAGTGCGCAGGACGTCGAGGGTTTGTGGGTGGCTGTGCACCGAAGCGAAGAACGCGTTGCTGCTTTTGTTCTTGCTCAGGCGCTTGCAGAAGGTCATGGCTTCGGCGGCGGCCGTGGCTTCGTCGAGCAGGGAGGCGTTGGCAATCGGCAGGCCGGTGAGGTCGCTGATCAGGGTCTGGAAATTCAGCAGGGCTTCCAGGCGGCCTTGGGAAATCTCGGGTTGATACGGCGTGTAGGCGGTGTACCAGGCCGGGTTTTCCAGCAGGTTGCGTAGGATCGGCGACGGCGTATGGCAGTTGTAGTAGCCCTGGCCGATGTAGGTCTTGAACAGTTGGTTCTGGCTGGCGATGGCCTTGATCTTGGCCAGGGCCTCGGCTTCGCTCAGGCCGTCTTCCAGGCCGAGCACGCTGGTGCCCTTGATGCTTTCCGGGATGACGCTGGCGCTCAGGGCTTCGAGGGAATCAAACCCCAGGCTGGCGAGCATTTGCTGCTCATCTTCCTGGCGCGGGCCGATGTGGCGGGCGATGAATTCGTTGGCGGTGGTCAGATTAACGGTCATGGCGCGCTCCTCAAGCTTCAGCGTTGGCTTTGATCAGGCGGTCGTACGCATCCTGATCCAACAGCTTAGCCACTGCATCGGCATCGGCGGGTTTAAAGCGGAAGAACCAGCCTTCGCCCATCGGGTCTTCGTTGACCAGTTCCGGGCTGCCATCGAGCTTGTCGTTGACTTCGAGGACTTCACCGTCCAACGGCATGTACACACCACTGGCGGCCTTGACCGACTCCACGGTGGAGGCTTCGGCGCCCTTGGTATAAGCCTGCAACTCTGGCAGTTGCACGAAAACCACATCACCCAGCGCATTCTGCGCAAAAGCGGTGATACCCACGGTGACGCTGCCATCGGCTTCGGCGCGCAGCCATTCGTGATCTTCAGTGAAACGCAACTCGCTCATGGAAACTCCTCAGGGCCAGAATCGTCTGGTGGACGGGATTGGAATAATGAGGAGTTGCTTAGCAATATTGCGGCCAACGTTATTAAGCCGTTATAAATCAATGGGTTAATAAATTTCGCTATAAAGTCCGAGCAGTGAGCTGTAGCGTTTTCGCTACAGTCGAGTGCGTGAAAAAAAGCCTATGTGGATCAAAGCCTTGCATGGCACGCAAAAAACAGGGCTGTAGCGATATCGTTACGCTGTAGCGCTTTCAGTACACGGAATGTCGTTCTCAGACCAAATCTGTAATGCGGTTTCTGTGGGGGCTTGCCTGCGATAGCGGTCTACCCGTCACTAAGGAGTTGGATGACCCGACGCTATCGCAGGCAAGCCAGCTCCCACAGTTGAACCGCGTTTATTCCGTCAGGGTTTGTTGGGAATGCCGTATTTGCGCAGGCGATGGGCGATAGCCGTGTGGGAGGTTTGTAGCCGGCTGGCCAGTTGGCGGGTCGAGGGGTAGCGGCTGTAGAGGCTTTCCAGCAGGCTGCGCTCGAAATCTTCCACGGCCTGTTCCAGGCTGTCGACTTCACCATCGCTCTGGCGCGCCACGGAGGTGCCGGCGATGTCCAGGTCACCGATGTCCACCAGGCTGCTTTCGCAGATGGCGGCAGCGCGGAAGATCACGTTTTGCAACTGCCGCACGTTGCCCGGCCAGTGGTTGCCCAGCAGGGCTGGATAGGTACCCGGCGCCAGGCGGCAGACCGGGCGCTGGATCTGCGCGCAGGCTTGCTGCATGAAGTAGCGCGCCAGCAGCAGGATGTCCTGGCCGCGTTCACGCAAGGGCGGCACGGCGACGTTGAGCACGTTGAGGCGGTAAAACAGGTCTTCGCGAAAGGTGCCTTCGCTGACCATCTTTTCCAGGTCGCGGTGGGTGGCGCTGAGGATGCGCACATTGACCTTCACTTCGCGGTCGCCACCCACGCGGCGAAAGCTGCCGTCATTGAGAAAACGCAGCAGCTTGGCTTGCAGGTACGGCGACATCTCACCGATCTCATCGAGGAACACCGTGCCCTGGTTGGCCAGCTCCATCAGCCCCGGTTTGCCACCGCGTTGCGCGCCGGTAAAGGCGCCAGGGGCATAGCCGAACAATTCACTTTCGGCGAGATTTTCCGGCAGTGCCGCGCAGTTCAATGCCAGAAACGGCGCACTGTGGCGCGCACTGATGGCGTGGCAGGCGCGGGCCACCAGCTCTTTGCCGGTACCGGTTTCGCCCTGGATCAGCAGCGGTGCATCCAGTGCCGCCACCCGTTGCGCCCGCGCCTTGAGCGTGCGGATCGCCGGGGACTCGCCCAGCAGCGCATCAAACCCTTCGGCATGGTCATGGTGCAGCGCCGACAGTTGTTCGCCGATGCGGTTGGGCTGGTAGAGGGTGAGCAGGGCGCCGGCGTCGGTGATCGGCGTGGCGCCCAGCAGCAGGGTTTGGCCGTTGACGCTGATCTCGCGCAACGGCAAGCGAAAGCCCTGGTCCAGCAAGGTTTCCAGCAAGGCCGGATCATCGAACAGCTCGGCGATGCTCTCACCGGCCGGTTCACGCCCGTACAAGGCGATCAGCGCCGGATTGGCCAGCAGGATCTTGCCTGCACTGTCCAGGGCCAGCACCGGGTCGGTCATGGCCGCCAGCAGGGCGTCGAGTTGCAAGTGGCGACGCTGGCCCGGAAGGATGTCGACGACCTTTACCGCCTGCACGCCGTGCACGCTGAACAACGCATCGCGCAGTTCTTCAAGCACCTCGGCGCTGAGGGTCGGCGCATCGATATAGACATTGGGCGGCACCATTTCCACCGCATCCAGATTGAGATTGCGCCCACCGAGCAAGGCCAGGACTTCCTGGGTGATGCCGACGCGGTCGATGAAGCTGACGTGGATACGCATGGGGCGGATCTTGATTCTGGAGTGCTGAGGGTGGCCAGTATGCCTTGGAGCCGGTGGAGATCAAAATGTGGGAGCTGGCTTGCCTGCGATGGCGGTGGGTCAGTTACCGAAAATATCGTCTGACAGGTCGCTATCGCAGGCAAGCCAGCTCCCACATTCGATTGGGGAGCAGGTTATTCCAGGTGTTCGGGTTTGACCGGGTCGCCGGATTTCATATCCAACTGCTGGCGCACATCCTCAAACATCAGGTCGTAATGCTTGTGCTGTGAACCGACGCTGCTATGGGTCTTGGGAATGCCGT
>NZ_BCBO01000046.1:0-4516 GCF_001320835.1 Pseudomonas sp. NBRC 111138
TTTCGACAATCTTGGTCACATTGCTGGCGAAGTTATAGGCCTGGTCCTTGGGCAGGAAAAAGGTTTCCTTCATGTCCTTGCCCTGGATGCTGCCATGCAGGGTGAACTGCATGCCTTTGCCTTCGCGGTCATCCGTGACGACTTCGTAGTCCAGGCACAGGTCGTAGCTGACATCGTCCTTGTTCAGCGCGTGTCGCTCGATATGCAAGTGGCCGGGTTCAAAGATAGCCATAGGCGTTTCTCCTCAACTTCACAGGTAGGTGATGCCAGGTTTTGCCGTGCTGATGCGCGTGCCGGCGCTGCCCTGGACGATGGCTTCGATGTCCGAGAGTGAACCGATCACCGCGGTTTTGCCAGTCTGACGGGCGAACTCGCAGGCGGCTTGTACCTTGGGGCCCATGGAGCCGGCGGCGAAGCCGAGTTTTTCCATATCGTCGGGGTGGGCCTGGCCGATGGCCTTCTGGGTGGGCTTGCCGAAGTCGATAAAGGCGGCGTTGACGTCGGTGGCGATCACCAGCAAATCGGCCTCCAGTTGCGTGGCCAGCAAGGAGGAACACAAGTCTTTGTCGATCACCGCTTCAATGCCGCGCAGCTTGCCATCTTCGCCATACATGGTGGGGATGCCGCCACCACCGGCGCAGATCACGATGGCTTTTTTCTCCAGCAGCCACTTGATCGGGCGAATTTCAAAGATGCGTTTGGGACGCGGGCTGGCGACTACACGGCGGTATTTGTCGCCGTCGGGCGCGATGGCCCAGCCTTTCTCTGCGGCGAGTTTCTCGGCTTCGGCTTTGGCGTACACAGGGCCGATAGGCTTGGTGGGGTTCTGGAAGGCCGGGTCCTTGGCGTCGACTTCGACCTGGGTGAGCAGGGTGGCGAACGGCACTTCAAAGTCCAGCAGGTTGCCCAGTTCCTGTTCGATGATGTAGCCGATCATGCCCTCTGTCTCGGCGCCCAGCACGTCCAACGGATAGGGCGAGACGCTGGTGTAGGCCGCCGCCTGCAATGACAGCAGGCCCACTTGCGGGCCATTGCCGTGGGCGATCACCAACTCGTTGCCGGGGTGGATCTTGGCGATCTGTTCGGTGGCGATGCGGATATTGGCGCGTTGGTTGTCTGCGGTCATGGGTTCACCACGACGCAGGAGGGCGTTGCCGCCCAGGGCTACGACGATGCGCATACAGAATGTCCTTCTAGAATGATCGTTCCCACGCTCTGCGTGGGAATGCCCCACCGGACGCTCTGCGTCCGCTCTTGTGGCGCAGAGCGCCACTGGCTGCATTCCCACGCGGAGCGTGGGAACGATCAGAGTGGGGTTAGATATCCGCCAACGCCGACACCAGAATCGCCTTGATGGTATGCATGCGGTTTTCCGCCTGCTCGAAGGCAATATTGGCCGGCGACTCGAACACCTCTTCGGTCACTTCCACGCCATTGGCCAGGTGCGGATAGCGCGCCGCGATGTCCTTGCCGACCTTGGTTTCACTGTTGTGGAACGCCGGCAGGCAATGCATGAATTTCACCCGAGGGTTGCCCGAGGCTTTCATCATCTTGGCGTTGACCTGGTACGGCAGCAGTTGCTCGATGCGCTCGTCCCACGCTTCCACCGGTTCGCCCATGGATACCCAGATATCGGTGTGGATGAAGTCCACGCCCTTCACGGCTTCTTTCGGGTCTTCGGTGATGGTGATGCGCGCGCCGCTTTCCTCGGCAAAGGCCTGGCATTGCTTGATGAAATCTTCATGGGGCCACAGCGCTTTCGGCGCGCCGATGCGCACGTCCATGCCGAGCTTGGCGCCGATCATCAGCAGCGAGTTGCCCATGTTGTAGCGGGCGTCCCCGAGGTACGCGTAGCTGATGTCATGCAGCGGCTTGTCGCTGTGTTCGCGCATGGTCAAGGTGTCGGCGATCATCTGGGTCGGGTGGAATTCAGCGGTGAGGCCGTTGAACACCGGCACACCGGCGAACTTGGCCAGCTCTTCGACGATTTCCTGCTCAAAACCACGGTACTCGATGGCATCGAACATCCGGCCCAACACGCGGGCGGTGTCTTTCATGCTTTCTTTGTGGCCGATCTGCGACGACACCGGGTCGATGTAGGTGACGTGGGCGCCCTGGTCATGGGCCGCGACTTCGAAGGCGCAGCGAGTGCGGGTCGAGGTTTTTTCGAAGATCAGCGCGATGTTCTTGCCCTGCAAGTGCGGGCGCTCGGTGCCGGTGTATTTGGCGCGTTTGAGGTCGCGGGACAGGTCCAGCAGGTAATGCAGCTCGCGGGTAGTGTGGTGCATCAGCGACAGCAGGCTGCGGTTGCGCATATTGAAAGCCATGATGGAATCTCCTTAATAGTCGATAGGGTCGCGGATGATCGGGCAGGTCATGCAGTGGCCGCCGCCACGGCCACGGCCGAGTTCACCGGCGCTGATGGTGATCACTTCCACACCGGCCTTGCGCAGCAGGGTGTTGGTGTAGGTGTTGCGGTCGTAGCCAATCACCACACCCGGTTCCACGGCCACCACGTTGTTGCCGTCATCCCATTGCTCGCGTTCGGCGGCGAAGCTGTTGCCGCCGGTCTCGACGACACGTAGCGCCTTGAGGTTGAGCGCTGCGGCCACGGTTTCGAGGAAGTTGGTTTTCTCGCGCTGGATGTCGATGCCGTGGGGCTTGCTCTCGTCAGGGCGCAGGGTGAACGGCACGATCTGGTTGACCACTTCGGGGAAGACGGTGACCAGGTCGCGGTCGCAGAAGCTGAACACGGTGTCCAGGTGCATCGCGGCGCGGGATTTGGGCAGGCCGGCCACAATGACCCGTTCCACGGCTTTGTTCTGGAACAGGTTGCGCGCCAGTTGGCCGATGGCCTGGTGGGAGGAGCGCTCACCCATGCCGATCAACACCACGCCATTGCCAATCGGCATCACGTCGCCGCCTTCCAGCGTCGCGGCGCCATGTTCCAGGTCGGGGTCGCCGTACCAGATCTGGAAGTCCGCGTTGGTGAACTCAGGGTGGAATTTGTAGATGGCGCTGGTCAGCAGGGTTTCCTGGCGGCGCGCCGGCCAGTACATCGGGTTGAGCGTCACGCCGCCGTAGATCCAGCAGGTGGTGTCGCGGGTGAACTGGGTGTTGGGCAGTGGCGGCAAGATGAAACTGGCGTGGCCGAGAAAATCGCGGAACATCTCGATGGTCTTGCCACCGAAGCTGCTCGGCAGGTCGTCGGCCGACACGCCGCCAATCAGGTATTCGCTGATTTTGCGCGGCTCCAGGCTGCGCAGCCACGAGCCGACTTCATCGACCAGGCCCAGGCCTACCGTGTTGGCGGTGATCTTGCGTTCCAGAATCCAGTCCAGCGCTTCGGGGTTGGCGACGATGTCGGTGAGCAGGTTGTGCATTTCCAGCACATCAATGTCCCGCTCGCGCATCTTGGTCACGAAGTCGAAGTGGTCGCGCTTGGCCTGGGCCACCCACAGCACGTCATCGAACAGCAGCTCGTCGCAGTTGTTGGGGGTCAGCCGCTGGTGGGCCAAACCTGGGGAGCACACCATGACTTTGCGCAGTTTGCCGGCTTCGGAATGTACGCCGTACTTCACTTTTTCCGTGGTCATTACAGATCCTCCAGTGAACAACAATTACAGGGTCAGGAAGCCGTCGTAGAGCCCATAGGCCGCCACCAGGGCGCCAATGACCACTGCGGCGAAAATCAGCTTCTCGACGGGGGTGAAAATCGGTTTGCCCAGTTCACGCTTGGCCTTGGCGAACAGGATCGCGCCGGGGGCGTAGAGCAGGGCGGAGAGCAGCAGGTATTTGGTGCCGCCGGCATACAGCAGCCAGATCGCATAGATCAGGGCGATGGCGCCGATGAACAGGTCTTTCCTGCGCTCTTTGAGGGCGTTCTCGTAGGTCTCGCCGCGCACCGCCAGCAGCAGGGCGTAGGCCGCCGACCACAGGTAAGGCACCAGGATCATCGAGGTGGCGAGGTAGATCAGTGACAGGTAAGTGCTGGCGGAAAACAGCGTGATCACCAGGAATATCTGCACCATTGCGTTGGTCAGCCACAGTGCGTTGACGGGCACATGGTTGGCGTTTTCCTTGCGCAGGAACTCCGGCATGGTGTGGTCCTTGGCGGCGGCGAACATGATCTCCGCACACAGCAGCACCCAGGACAGCAGCGCGCCGAGCAGGGAGATGATCAAGCCCACGCTAATCAGCACCGCGCCCCAGTGGCCCACCACATGCTCCAGCACGGCGGCCATCGACGGGTTTTGCAGCTTGGCCAGTTCCGGCTGGGTCATGATCCCCAGGGACAGCACGTTCACCAGCATCAGGAACAGCAGCACAGTGATAAAGCCGATCACGGTGGCCTTGCCCACGTCACTGCGTTTCTCGGCACGGGACGAGAAGATGCTCGCGCCTTCGATGCCGATAAACACCCACACGGTGACCAGCATCATGTTGCGCACCTGGTTCATCACACTGCCCAGGTCCGGGTTTTTCACGCCCCAGATGTCAGCGGTGAAGATGTCCA
>NZ_BCBO01000047.1:0-85565 GCF_001320835.1 Pseudomonas sp. NBRC 111138
TCGACCTTGCCCTGCTTGGACAATGCCACCATCTCGGCCTGGGCTTTGAGGTAGTTGTCCAGGGTGACGCCGAAGGCTTTGTACAGCGCAGCCTCCTCCGCGCCTGCAGGCAGCGTGGCGTATTTGGCCTGGGCGGTCTTGACCTTGTCAGCCAGCACGCCAATGCGCGTCTCGGCTTCCTGCAGGGCGGCAGGCTCGCGGTTGACCAGCACGCGAAACGACAGGATGCGCATGCGCAGCACGTTTTCGGTGATGGTGCCCAGGTGAGTCATGCTGGGCAGCTGGTTCGCGCTCATGTCCTGGGAGGATTGGCGCATTTGCGTCATACGGTTGACCGCAAACACGCCCAACAGCACCACTAGAACCGCAATGAAGGCAAAACCGATAAACGCGCGAGGGGCAATATTCAGGTGACGGAGGGACATAGGGCTGCTCTCAGAAGTAGTGTTTGCGTGCATCCTTGCCGCGAAACGATCCGTCAGCGTCAACGCGCTGCCCAGACCTTGGTCACCACTGTTGTCGTTGTAGTGTGGGCCTATGCTTGATATCGGCTGGGCCACGGCTTTAGCGCAGGGTTTTTATAAATATTTTTTTACACTTCAGACGCCTGGCACTTTCTGGCATCCTGCGCCTCCATTTTCTGACCCGAGCCATCATTTTGTCTGACGCTCAAGCCCGCCGCCCGCGCTATAAATCCGACCTCATGTACGGCCTCGAAGACCGCCCGCACTTCACCGCCGCGATTTTTGCCGCGTTGCAGCATGTGTTGGCGAGTTTTGTCGGCATCATCACGCCCACCCTGATCGTCGGCGGCGTACTGGGGCTGGAAAGCGAAGTGCCGTACCTGGTGAGCATGGCGCTGTTTGTCTCGGGGCTTGGCACCTTTGTGCAGGCGCGCACTTTCGGGCCGGTGGGTTCGGGGCTGTTGTGCCTGCAAGGCACCAGTTTTTCCTTTATCAGCGTGATCTTGAGCGCTGGGTTCATGGTCAAGGCCCGGGGCGGCGGCACCGATGAAATCCTCTCGACGATCTTTGGCATCTGCTTTTTCGCGGCGTTTATCGAAGTGGTGCTCAGCCAGTTCATCGGCAAACTGCGCAAACTGATCACCCCGGTGGTGACCGGCACCATCATCACTTTGATGGGCTTGTCACTTATCAAGGTGGCCGTCACCGACATGGCTGGCGGCTATGGCGCCAGCGACTTGGGCGCCGCAGGCAACATGGGCCTGGCGGCCTTGGTGCTGCTGACCATCGTGGTACTCAACCGCTTCAACAACCCGTTCCTGCGCCTGGGTTCGATCGTGATCGGCCTGACCCTGGGCTTCGTAGTGGCGTGGCTGCTGGGCCGCGTCGACATGGCCGCCCTGCCCCAGGTGCCGCTGATCAGCGTGCCGGTGCCGTTCAAGTACGGTTTCTCGTTCGACTGGGTGGCGTTTATCCCGGTGGCGGTGATCTTCCTGATTTCGCCCCTGGAAGCCGCCGGCGACCTGACCGCCAACTCGATGATTTCCCAGCAACCGGTCAAGGGCCCGCTGTATATCAAACGCATCAAGTCCGGCCTGCTGGCCGACGGCCTCAACTCCGCGATGGCCGCCACCTTCAACAGCCTGCCGATGGTGACCTTTGCCCAGAACAACGGCGTGATCCAATTGACCGGCGTGGCCAGCCGCTACGTGGCGTACTTCATTGCTGGCCTGCTGGTGCTGCTGGGGTTGTTCCCGATGATCGGCGCGGTGCTGCAACTGATGCCCAAGCCCGTATTGGGCGGCGCGACCCTGATCATGTTCGGCACCGTGGCCGTGGCTGGGATCAAGATCCTCGCCGAAGCGGGCCTGCATCGGCGTAATGTGCTGATCGTGGCAATTTCCCTAGGCATGGGCCTGGGCGTCGCCGCGGTGCCCGAAGTGCTGCGCGAGCTGCCCAAGGCGCTGCACAACATCTTCGAATCGCCGATCACCGTGGGTGCATTCTGTGCAATCCTGCTGAACATTTTCCTGCCCGAAGAGTTCATAGAGCTGGAAGAAGATGAATTCGAGCCGGAGTCCTCTACCCTCAAGGTCATGCAGGACCCGGACGTCACCCAAAAGTAGGAGCATTTCTTTATGCGCAAGCTCATGGTTCTATCGCTGTTGCTGCTGACCTTGAGCGCCTGTGCACTGTTTCCCAACCGCGACCCGGTGAACATCAATATGGTGGGCATCGAGCCGCTGCAAAGCCAGGACCTGGAAGTGCGTTTTGCCGTGAAACTGCGGGTGCAAAACCCCAATGAAGCGGCAATCGACTACAACGGCGTGGCCCTGGACCTGGAGGTCAATGGCCGGCCACTCGCTTCTGGCGTCAGCGATCAGGCTGGCAGCATCCCACGCTTTTCTGAAACCGTATTGATGGTGCCGGTCAGCGTTTCGGCGTTTTCGGTGTTGCGCCAGACCCTGGGCCTGAGCCAGACCCAAAGCCTGAACAACCTGCCCTACGTGCTGCGCGGCAAACTGGCGGGCGGACTGTTTGGCACCATGCGCTTTGTAGAGCGTGGCACCCTGGACTTGCCGAACACCGCCACCTGGTAAGTGGCTGAAAACCAAATGTGGGAGCTGGCTTGCCTGCGATGGCGGTGCGTCAGTAACTGATGAATTGAATGACACGCCGCTATCGCAGGCAAGTCAGCTCCCACAGGTTGATTGCGTTTAGTCAGTGATACAGCGAACGCCTGGCTTGGCGCGCTCGTCCACCACTAATTCAAAAATATCCGGCCGGGCGTAATGCCCCACTACGTCGTAGTCGTAGCGGGCCCGCACCAACTGATCAGTATCGATCTGCGCCGTCAACAACCCCGCCTCGCCCACTAACGGCCCCGCCAAAATATCGCCCATGGGCCCGACGATCACGCTGCCGCCGGCAATCAACGGACGGTCCACCGGCCAGTTGGCAACCTCCACACCCAAGGCCTCGGGCGATGCCTGCACCTGGCAGGCGCTGACCACAAAGCAACGCCCTTCATGGGCAATATGGCGCATGCTCACCTGCCACATGTCGCGCTCGTCCACGGTGGGTGCACACCACACCTGAACGCCCTTGGCATACATCGCGGTGCGCAGCAACGGCATCATGTTTTCCCAGCACACCGCGCCGCCGATACGCCCCACCGCGGTGTCGATCACCGGCAGGGTCGAGCCGTCGCCCTTGCCCCAGATAAGCCGCTCGGTGCCGGTCGGCATCAGCTTGCGGTGCTTGGCCACCAGGCCGCCCGAGGGTTCGAAATACAACACCGTGCAGTACAGCGTGGTGCCACTGCGTTCGATCACGCCCAGCACCAGGCTGGCACCGGTACGCGCCGACATCCCGGCCAGCGCCTCGGTTTCTGGCCCCGGCACGTCAATGGCATTGGCAAAATACCGTGCAAAGGCTTCCCGGCCCTCGGGCAGGCGATAACCCAATTGCGTGCCAAAGCTTTCGCCCTTGGGATAGCCGCCCAGCAACGCCTCGGGCATGACCACCAAGTGCGCGCCACTGCGCTGGATTTGATCCTCATAGGCCAGGATCTGCGCCAGGGTTTCAGCCTTGCCGCCAGGCAAGGCGCCGATTTGCAGGGCTGCGACAGTCGATACGGGCATCAGGCTCACTCCGATAGATAGGGGTTGCCCATTCTCCGGCCAGACTCGATCATGAATAAAGCCCACCTCAGTGCTAAATGATATGAGCCAAATGAATATCGCCCAGGTTGACCTGAACCTGCTCAAAACCTTCGAAGCCCTGCACGACGAGTCCAGTGCCAGCCGTGCGGCGCTGCGTTTGGGCGTGACGCAGTCGGCGATCAGCGCGGGCTTGCGGCGTTTGCGCGAGCTGTATGGTGACCCTTTGTTCGTGCGCACCGGACGCGGCCTGGCGCCCACATTGCGTGCCAACCAGTTGAAACCGGTGATCAGTGAGGCATTGGATCGCTGCCGCCAGAGCCTGGCGATGATCAGCCCGCAAAACCTGCACTACGAGGGCCGCTCGGTGGTGCTGGGGCTGTCAGATGACTTCGAGATTGCCTATGGCCGAAGCCTGATGGAGGCCATCGCACTGCGCCTGCCCAAGCTACGGGTGATCTTTCGCCAGACCTACAGCCAGATCGTCGCCGCCGCCCTGCTCGACCGCACGCTGGACCTGGCCATTACCGCCGGCGGTTTTACCGAGCGCAGGCTGAGCCGACAGGTGCTGGGGGAAGGTGACTATCGTTGCCTGGTAGACCCCCATAGCCTGGCGCCGGGCGAGGAGACTATCGACCTGCAAGGGTTTGTCACACGGGAACATGTATTGGTGTCGTCAGGCGGGTTTATCGGCATTACCGATGAAGGCTTGGCGGCGCACGGGCTGCGCCGCCACGTGTGCGCGTCCACCAGCCACTTTGCCGCGTTGCCGTATCTGCTCAAAGGCAGCACCGCAGTAGCAACCATTCCCGGGCATGCGGCCCACGCCATTGCGCAAATGACCGGCCTGCGCGTGCTGCCCTGCCCGCTGGCGCTACCGCATTACCCGGTGGAGTTGGGCTGGCGCACCCAGGCTCAGTTGGACCCGTTGCTGCTCAAGGTGCGCGAAGCGATTGTGGCGTGCTTTACTTTGCCGCCGCCATCAGCTTGTTGACTTCACTGCGCACCATGTTGGAAAACTCCGGCGGCGACATGCCATCGAGTTCGGCACGTACCCATTCGGCCCACTTGCCCTTGCGTTTGGCGCGCTCACCGAACAAGCGCGCGGCTTCGCCTTTGGCCTTGCCCAGGTTGGTTTGCCACAGGTCGTAGAGGCGCGACTTTTCATCTTCCAGCTCGGCGCGTTCGGCGAGGGTCTTGTTGGCGAGATTGAAGCTCATGTTGAATTACCTGCTGCACAAATAGGTGACATCTTACACTGTAGGCCCAAAGTTCCCGATCCGGATTTTGCCTCGGATGAGCGCGCCGGCAAAAAAACTGCAACTTTTGCCACCGCCCGATACTCCATTGTTCACTGCCACATCCACCTGCAAGGAGTCACTCAATGGCCCGCAAAACCGCCGCCCAAGCTGTCGAAGATCAAATCAAGGACCAAGCGTTCAGCGAACTGAGCGCATTGATCGAAGAATCGGACAAACTGCTCAAAAGCAGTGCATCCCTGGTGGGCGAGGAAGGTGAAACCCTGCGCGAGCAGGTTGCCATCAAACTCAAGCAAGCCCTGGAATCGGTGTCCAACGTGCGTGAACGCAGCAAGCCGGTTGTGGATGCCACCGAGACTTACATCGGTGGGCACCCATGGCAGACCGTGGCCATTTCCGCAGGCTTTGGCCTGGTGGTCGGCCTGTTGCTGGGTCGCCGTAACTGATCCATTCAGGCTGCGCATCGCGCAGCCTGTTTCACCCCGCCGCCAACGCCCTCAACTCGCGCAACGCCTGCGCGTCCAGTTCGATCCCGGTTTCCTGCGACTTCGCCCGCGTACGATGGCGTCGGTCCCCCGGCAATCGACGCAACCCCGCCGCATGCATCTGCCGCACCAGCTCCTGGCTGCGTTGGGCGAAGCTTTGCCCTGCGGTTTTACTCGGGTCGATCACGATCAGAAGCTGGCCTGTCCACGGCGTACGCGCGCCTGGGTGGTCCGTCCAATCGAATTCAAAAGAGAAGTTGCCGCCCGTCAACGCTGCCGCCAGCAACTCGACCATCATCGACAGTGCCGAACCCTTGTGCCCGCCAAATGGCAACAGTGCGCCGCCTTCCAGAATGGCTTTAGGGTCCTGGGTCGGCTGACCGAGGCTATCGACGCCCATGCCCGGTGGCAACCGCTCGCCTTTGCGTGCGGCGATTTGCACGTCGCCATGGGCGATGGCACTGGTGGCCAGGTCAAACACAATCGGCGCACCGTCGGCCCGTGGTGCCGCAAACGCGATAGGGTTGGTGCCGAACAACGGGCGATCCGCGCCGTGGGGCACCACACAGGTCATGCTGTTGACCACGCTGAGTGCCACCAGCCCCTCCTCGGCAAACGGCTCGACGTCCGGCCACAGGGCTGCAAAGTGATGGGAGTTATGGATCGCCAGCAACGCGATGCCGGCGCTGCGTGCCTTCTCCACCAGCAACGGGCGCGCCGCTGCCAGGGCCGGCTGGGCAAAACCATTGCCCGCGTCGACGCGCAAAAAGCCTGAGGCCACATCGGTCACGCTGGGGACGGCGGTGCCGTTGACCCATCCACTGGCCAGCGTCGAAAGGTAACCGGGGATGCGAAAAATACCGTGACTGTGGGCACCGTCACGCTCGGCACTTGCGCAGTTGTGCGCAAGAATCGCAGCAACCTGCGGCGATGTGCCGTGCCGGACGAAGATCTGTTGAAGTAACTCCACCAGTTCAGCGAAGCGGATCGAGGCACAAGCGGTGGCAACTGTCGACTGCGCAGACATTTGGAGCTCCGTTTTTATGATTGGAAGGGGCAACGAATGGGACATCCAGACCCTCGATTAAACACCACGCACGCTCTGCGTTGTCAACGTGCGCAGCGCTGAATATTTACCGTCTTGCACCACGGGCGCCTGCCTACCCTGTGCTTTTCCTGGCACGCCGGAGACAGGCTGTGGTTCGCTTAACGCCCCCGTATTTCTTCCCTGAGTTTCTCAAACCCCAAGGCAAAGCCTCGCCCACCGTTCGTGAACGCACGCTGGGGCTCACCGCCAAAGACCTTGATTGGCTGTACAACCTTTACCTGGCTACCGACGAGTCTCGGCAGGACACAAGCCGGCATGATCACCCCATGCGCGTTGAAAAGGTCCTGATCAACATTTCCGGCAAGCCCCCCATCCCCCTTGCCGGCGCGTTCGCGATCAGCCCGACACCCGACGCCGCCAAGGCGTTGCTCTACACCCCGGATAACGGCATACAGGTCTATGACAGCCACGCTGCCCTGCTGAGCGAGTTGATCGAGCAATTGGAAGACCCACTGCAGAGCGCCCCTTTGCTGAGCTACCTGTCGATGGACCAACGCAATGCGCTGGGCGCTGACTCGCCCATGGTGTTGACCACTCAGCTCATCGAGGGTGAAGTCATGCCGGAGCAAGCACGCATGCTCCAGGCCTGCCAGCTGGATAACGTCAAGGCCATGCTCGACCACCTGCAAAAAACCCCGACCTTGCCTGACATGCTCGACACGCTGCTGAGCGTCATGGCCCGCCCCCATTTCAAACACCTGGATCAACGGGACACACGGGTCAATGTCTTCACCCGCGAAGCTGAGCAAGCAACGCCACGTTGGGTCAACTCGCTGACCTTGAGCGAAGCGCTGCTGCAATTTTATGTGCGCCATGGGTGGCCCAAAGGGCAGACACGCGAATACTCGAACCCAAAACATGACACCACTGGCTTCACCGCCTCCGAACGGGAAGAAGATCACCAGCGTTGGGAAGCCTTGATCGAACAAAGCTCCAGTACTTTCTCGAAGCTGTTGGAAAGCCTGCTGCAGACCTACTGGAATGAAGATATCGACAGCGGCACCTCGCGCGTGGATTTTTTTGCCCAGGTCGTGGCGCAGAAGTTTCGCCTCGATGTGTTGCTCAAGCGCCAGGCCGAGATTATTACCGCCGAGGAAAGCCATGCATTTCAGGCCCTGTTCCTCAGCGACCAAAGCGCCCGCAGCGCCCATGCCGAAAACCTCAGCGTGGAAAAGGTGCGCCTTTATGCCCCCCATCAACATTACGTTGAACCGGCGAGCACCTTGATGATCACCGAGCACCACGCGTACCTCTACACCCAATCGCGCGGGTTACAGGTGCTGGAAAACCTCGACGACCTCAAAGACCTGTTATTGAGCATGCTCAAGGCCGAAGGCTACGAGGACGAATGGCTCAACTTCCTCTCATTGGATGAGCGCGACACGCTGCTCGGCCTGGACCCGATCGCCGTCGCGGCAAGGCCGATACCCGGCAATGTGTTCGTGACCTTGGTACAAGACATTGCGCGCAAGCAAACGGAGAACCTTAACCACGCCCTGGAAATCTACCGGCGCAGCGATGGCCAAGTGGACCTCGCAGCCCTGCTCGACAGTGCCCTGGACGTACGTGCCTTGCTGGACAATCAACTGGCCACACTGGAGACCAACGGGCGCTGGACCTTGCATCCGGTCACCCGCGGTAATGGCCGCCCTTCGACCGTCAAGGCCGAGCGCGCCCGGCTGCAGCTTCAGAACCTGCGGGCGATTGAGCGTGCGCTGGCGATGGAGCGCGCGCATCACCCGACCTTACGTAGCATCGTCGCTGACACGCTCAACGCTGAACTGCAACTGCAGCAACAGCCAGTCAAAGCCGAGGAGGTGTATATCAATACCTACGCCACGCGTGCCCAGGAGCGTGAAGAGCGTCCGGCAGTGCAGTCATTGAGCATGCTTGAGCACTTCATTGAACGCCTGGCCGAAGAGGCGCCTGCGGTGCCCTTCTCGTCCAGGACGAAGTTCTATACACGGGGCGAAGGCAATGTCTTCATGCAATTGCCAAGCATGACGCTCAAGACGTTCAACACCGTCATCGAGCGCGTCCTGCTGCTGTTTTCCAAGCACGCCATGCGCCAGCAACCCCATGAGTTTCTCGTCAAGACTCACGCCAAACACGCCCACTCGATGCTGTTGGGGTTACGCAGCGAAGCCGAGCTGAGGTCGCTGGATAAAACCCTGGCGCCCACAAGCCATGCCATTATCGACACGCTATTTCAGCCCGACAGTCTGTCGCGCTTGACACGCCATGGTCTTAACGGATTTTTGCCGGATGCCTATGGCTTGACGTTGGACTTGAACGCCGTCGATACGCCACAACCGCTGGCCAATACGTTCGTGATCACTGAGCGCGGCGGTATCGACCCGCAGCGCTCGGGCCAGACGCTGCTCTGGACCCCGCGCCTGGGCTACGAAGTCTTTGCCTCGATCAACGCCCTGCGCGATGAAATCACCCAGCGCCTGGCGCACCCACTCAACAGCTTGAGCCTGCTGGAGAATCTGCCGTTCTGCTTGCGCGAGCCCCATCAGGCATTTAGCCAGGGCCCGCTGCAACGTATTGATCAGGACCTGTTGAATGACCGAGTAGACAGCTACAACGACGCGGTCATGGAAGGCGTGGATCACCTGCAATCCATGGGCCTGCGCGCCCGTGCCTTGCAGGACCGGTTGGACGCCGTCATCGAACAGCCTCCGCCCACCAACCTTGGCAGGGCAATCACACTGGCCGATACCATGGTCAACCAGCAGGCACTGCCACTGTGGCTGGGGATGGCGCCGGCCCAGGACCAAATCCACCAGGCCGAGCTTCTGGAGCAATACTGCAACAACGCCGACGATGAACACGACTACCTGCATGACATCCAACCCCTGCGTGCTTATGCCTTCACCACGCTGATGGCGCTGCTTGAGGCGCGCTTTCCCGGCCAGGCGCTCAACCCCGATCACATCCTGATCCCCACCGATGCAGTGCTCGATGTGAATGTCGACAACCTGACCGACTTTGCGTTGCGGCACTGGCCAGATCTGACCGTTCAACACATCCGCCCGCGTTCACGCACGGCAAAGCCATTACCGCAAGCCCTGGACGCAAGTGCCGTGATACAAATGGTGCGCCAGCTGGATCTCAAAAGCGCTTATCAGCAACAGGTGCGAAGCCACCTTGAGGCGCAAACCGATGATGCACGCCAACGCAGGCGTCTGTTTTGCCGTCAGTTGCCGTGGCAAGCGCTGCAACACGCACACGAGCAAAGGTTGCAGGAGCAGCTTTCCACGCGAGCCTTGAGCCTGGTCCAGCAGATTTTCGATATGCCGGACGCCGTGGCCCGAGCTTCACTCAGCGGGTCCACGGCGACGATTCGACCGCTGGAGCTGATCGCCACCGAAGGCGCCAGTACCGCCAAGGTGCTGGGTGTGTACCTGATCGGCCCGCAGTTTCCCGGCGAGGGTCCATGGGTGCTCTACGCGCCGTACAGCGAACAGCATGTGTTCAAGGAATACGCGGATGAAACGGGCTTACTGGATGAGATACAAGGGCCAGGCGCCCTGCAGGACTGGGTGCTTATGCACCTGGAAGATCCGCATCAGGCCACTTACCGCCACTTGCTGAAAAACAACCAGCATAGCCCGCCCGATATCCGCCTGGCCGCTTCGGCAGTGACGGGCAATGTGCTGCATTACCTGTTCAGTGAAAACACATTGATGTTGCTCAAGGTGCTGGGCAGCCAATTCGAAGAAGGCGCCAAGACCCTGTGGGATCACGCAACGCGTCTGTTCGGCAAGGACATCCCGACGGCGGTGCAGTTCATGGCCGGCAAACTCGCCTACCCGCTGGTGGTATGGCGCAGCTACACCTTGTTCAAGCGCTCGGCCGAAGCCTTGCAGCTACACCAGTGGAAGGCTGCATTCAAGGATTTCGTCAGGGGCGTGGCGCAAATGGCCGCCCTGCGCAGTGCGCTGGACGGCACCGCCATTGCCCCACCCACTGAAAAGGAGCGCTCGCTGGCCGAGCTGACAGATGAGTCACTGCCCGCAGCCACCACCCTCGCCACCTGGCATGTCACCTGCCCTTCGCGCACCCGGCTGCAACCGTTCGAGGCACAGGACGTGGCGTTGCAAGACCTGAAAAAGAGCACGCTCAGCCAGGTGTATGAAGACCAGGAAAACTCGAAATACTACGTGCCGCTGGCCGGCAAGGTGTATAGCGTCAAGAAAGCCGCACAACACTGGCGCCTCGCCAACGACGAGCAGGTGGGGCCGTACATCGGCCGTAATGCGCAGGGCATATGGGTACTGGAGCTGGGCGGCCAGGAGCCGCGCTTCGGCAGGGCTCAGTCGTACCTCAAGACGTGGCGCAATGAAGTACGGGATATCAACATTGAAGCGGTCGGTATCCGCGATATTGGCGCGTTGACCTATTGGAAAGCCCAAGCCATCACTGAAGCGTTGAACTTTGCGACTTATTACGCGCTGAACTGCCGCCGCAACGTTGCGCAATTTGCTGTACAACGCGACCCCGACAGCCGGGTTGGGCGATTTTTAGGGGAAATGTTTGGTGTCGTCACACTGACCCCGGACCAGGTCTTGAGAGTCACAAAAATAATCGACGAGATCATCGATGAACTCACCGACCCCAGCTTGACCGGTCCGAACTCCATGCGCTTTGTCGCGGGCACCAGCCGACAGGATCCGGCGTCGGATTATGCATTCATGATTCCCGCCGACAGAGAACGCAAGCTGTATCTGCTGAGCCGATTCTTCGACCCCAATCTGGACGTCTACCAGAACCGTCTGCTGGAGAATGTGGCGTTCAACATATCGACGCACGCCAGGGCCAGCACGCTGATTCACGAATTATCGCACTTGAAGCTCGACACCGTGGACATTGCCTACCTGGACAGCATGCGACCCTTCCCAGACTTGATCAATGTCGCAAGGCCCGGCGCCGAAGTGCTTAAAACCACCTTGGAAGATTTGCGCAGCACCGCGTTATCGACGATGACGCCTGCAACGATGTTGTTCAAGACTCAAGACAGCCTCACCGAATTGTGGGAAGACTTTAAGCCTGGTTCTGCAATTGAAAAGAAAATTTTCAAGGCTACTGGCGCCAAGACCCTGCAGGACGCAAGGATCATTTTCATGTCAGTCCCTGATAAGCGTATTGACACCATCCTGGCCAACGCCGACTCGGTGACGTACCTGATCACCCATCTTGGCCGCCAGTTGGAGCCGGGGGCCTGAACGGCCCCCGGCGAGTGCATCAGTCTTTCTGGTCACGCAGCACGTTACCGGAAGCGCCGTCGATGCGCGCCTCATACACGATGCCATCGGACTTGCGACCTTTGACTTCCCAATAGCCATTGTCATCCGCTTCAGCGGCGTAGACCTCAATGTAGCCGGCCTTGGTTTTCGCCACCTCGATGGCTTTCTCAATGGTGATCCAGCCTGCACCCGGCTTGTCGGCCATGGCGGCGCCAGCGCTCAACAGCGCGGAAGTAGCACACAGGGCGATCAAGGTTTTCTTCAACATTTTCGTACTCCATAGTGGACGACAGGTTAATTCCTGATTTTTTAGGCGCACACAAACAAGAATAAGTTCCAATTGATGTGCAATCGCCATGATGCGGTTCTCGCCGTCTACCTTGGGAGGTTAGAATGTGGGAAATCAGGATGAGTTAATGAGCGAAAAGCCCCTTTCAGAAACCGAATATGACGCCATCACCGACGCCGCCGCGCATTGGTGCATGCGCCTGCATGCTGCAGATTGCACGGCGGACGAACGTCAGGCTTTTACCCAGTGGCACGATGGCCATCCGCTGCACGCCTTCGAATATGCAGCCATGCTCGAAATCTGGGACGTGGCCGACCACCTGCCCCGCGACAAGCCTGAGGCGGTGGTGGTCCCAATCAAGAAGCCGGCCCGCCGCTTGCGCACCTACGCGGTGGCCGCAGCGGTGTGCCTGGCGGCATTGCCGCTTGCCGCCTTCACCGGCTGGGAAGCGGGCTGGTTGCCCAGCTCATATGAACGGTTCGAAGCAGCCAATGGCTTGAAAAAAGTCACCTTGGGCGATGGCAGCCAAGTGGAGTTGAACCTGGGTACCGAATTGGTCTACAGCCATTACAAGGACCAGCGCCGTGTCACCCTGAAAAAGGGCGAAGCGTTCTTCAACGTCACGCACGACAGCAACCACCCGTTTATCGTGCGGGCCGGCGAAGGCCAGGTGCGAGTGACCGGCACGCAGTTCAATGTCTGGGAATATGAAGATCAGGTGCGGGTGATGTTACTGGAGGGCTCGGTGCAAATCTCCAGCGACGGCGAGCATGCCAGTGTGCCGCTTAGCCCAGGCATGCAAGCCAGTTTCCGCCAGGGTGACGCCACCCCGCAGGTCGCCGCTATCAATCCCGATGACACCGCGCTGGCATGGCGCCAGGGCAAGCTGGTGCTCGACAACCTGACCCTCACGGACGCCTTGCCCCTGATCAACCGCTACCTGAAAAAGCCGGTGATGCTTGCAGACGCCAGTACCGGTGCGATTCGCGTCGGCGGTATCTATAACATCAACGAGGTCAACAACCTCGTGCCCTCCCTGCCCAAGGTGTTGCCGGTCTACCTGACCCAAAACCAGGACGGCAACCCCGTGCTCAATTCCATTCCGCGTAAAACCCCCAAGGGCTGAGCCCGCTCGCACCAAGCGATACGTTTGGGCCGCGGGTGTCCATTTTTGAAACACCTCACTCACCTGCATCGCCCGCCGTGTGCGGATTCATGGTTCTGTCACAGGCAGTGTTACATGGCTGAGACGGCGTGAGGCGAGCACAGGCATATCTCAAGCGCTCAGGACTGTTTCAACCCTGAAACAGAGTTGCCATCACTTTGCC
This sequence comes from Pseudomonas sp. NBRC 111138, assembly GCF_001320835.1. Lineage (NCBI taxonomy): Bacteria > Pseudomonadati > Pseudomonadota > Gammaproteobacteria > Pseudomonadales > Pseudomonadaceae > Pseudomonas > Pseudomonas sp. NBRC 111138. Next base: position 13,347 of record NZ_BCBO01000047.1, read on the forward strand.
CCGACTTAATCCCAACCCCTTGAATATCAACATCTAATAAAAAGCGGCACGCCTTCTGCTCTTTCCCTGACAACGCTGTTTAGGGTCAGCGTTAAGAATAAGGACTGCCGCCGTGAACACACTCACACACACCTCGTCGATAAACGTACTGCTGATCGGTTGCGTGCTCAGTGCAGGTGTCAGCCTGACGAGCCAGGCGGGTGACGGTGTGATCGTGACCGGGCGTACGGTGCAGGGCCACATGTACGGGCGCACCTCCCTGCCCGACCCCTACCCCAATACCGCCAACGCCAACCCCAGCAAAGAGATCAACAGCGCCCTGACCGGCGAACTCAGTGACAGGGACATCGGCGGCATCAGCAGTGGTTCCAGCCTCGCCCGCTCCCTTCAGCCCAATGGCAGCTTGTCGGGCCTGGGCGCCACCCAAAACAGCATGTCGACACTTGGCGCTGGCGCAGCGGCCGGCCACGGTGCGGGCAGCGGCGGCAGCATGGGCGGGCAGATCAGCGACTCGGTCCAGCGTGGCATGGCGCCGCTCAACAACCTCGGCAGCATGATGGGGGGCAAGTGATGAAGCGCGCCCTGTTGATATTCGCCCTGCTGGGCAGCGCCTCGGCAATGGCCGACAACAGCGCGGTGATCAACCACAGCGGCCAGCAGTACGACGGTGTGCTGTCGATCAACCAGGCCGCCGGCACGGGGCAGCAGATGTCCAACAGCCGCGCCATCGCGCTCGGTGGCCAGGCCACCAACCTCGACATCCAGCGCGTCGACGGCAAGGTCGACCCGTCCCTGAACGCCAAGGCCGCGATCCAGGGCAACTCATTCAGCAGTGGCAACGGTGTGCTGGGCATCAACCAGTCTGCCGGGGCCAATAACCAATCCATCAACGCTGTGCGGATCAGCCTCAACCCTGGCCCGCAGAGCATCGATGACAGCGTCCTGTTTCAACAGAACACGACGACGCTGGCAACCGACTCAGGGCTCACCCCCACCACTGGCAGCCGCCAGGTCGTGACCAGCGACCAGGCCTTCACCGGCAGCCGAGGAGTGACACAGGTGAACCAGAGTGCCGGGGTGGGGAACCGAGTGGCTAACACCCTGGGCATCACTATCAAGTAACCGCTTGGTAGACGTTCGTTAGACCGTACCAACACTTAACCAACTAATTAGAAGCAAGGAGAAACACCATGAAACCTCAAATGGCTCTGAAACCAATGGTTTTCGCTCTCGCCGCACTCATGGCTGCTGCTGCTCAAGCGGGTGGCTGGCATCCAACCCCACAACCCACCGGTACCGTGGCCGCTGTCGTCACCGATGTGCAAAAAAGCGAACACAACAAATTCGATGACACCAACACCGAGAACAATGCATCAGCCGACAACTCGGTAAATAGCAACAGCGGTAATGTCGGGGTCAACGCACAATCAGGTTCCGGAAACCAGGCTGACAACGCCGGCGCCATCTCCAGTGCCAAAGGCGACTTCGCCACCGTGTTTGCCGTGATTGATGTCGACCAAGGCAGCTCGCATAACAACTTCGTCAACAAAGGCACGCAAAACAACGCCTCTCTGGACGGCTCCATCACCGGCAACTCCGGCAACGTGGGTTACAACGGCCAGGCCGGCCAGGGCAACCAGGGTAAAAACAACCTGGCCATCACCACCGCTGACGGCAAGAACATCGCAGCGGCTTCCAACACCGAGCAGAACTCGCTCAACAACAGCTACCTGAACACGGCCGCCAGCAGCCATGGTTATGGCAAGCCTCAGTACGTGTCCAACAACGCAAGCCTCGACAACTCGGTTAACCGCAACTCCGGCAACGTAGGTGTCAACCTGCAATCCGGTGCGGGCAACCAAGGCAGCAACAGCCTGTCGATCGGCCAAGGTTGCAGCGTCTGCGCCAGCGGCGTGCGCTTCTGATCCAACGGGGCCTTGGCGACAAGGCCCTTTTTATTTCAGTGTCCAACAGGTCATTCGATCATGCGTATCGCGACCCTCACCCTCCTGATGTTACTCACCGGCACGACCTGGGCAGGCACCATGGCAATCTCCGCCATGCCCGGCGGTGCGGTGATTTTCAAGAAGGTGGAGAGCATTCGCGAGCGCCGGTTCGCCAACCTGGTGGAACAGAAAACCGATTTCAGCTGCGGTGCCGCGGCACTCGCCACCATCCTGCGCCAGGCCTATTGGCTGGACGTCGACGAAGCACACATCATCAAAGGCATGCTGGTCACTGCCGACCAGGACCTGGTACGAACCCAGGGCTTTTCCATGCTGGACATGAAGCGCTACCTCGAAAGCATCGGCATGCGTGCCCGGGGCTACAAGATCGCGCCCGAGACTCTGCTGACCGTGAAAATCCCCGTGGTGGTGCTGCTGGAAATCCGCGGCTACAAGCACTTCGTGGTGTTGCAACGGGCCGACAAGGACTGGGTGTACATCGGTGACCCCGTATTGGGCCACAAGCGCTATTCCCATGACGATTTCGTCAAAGGCTGGAATGGCATTGTCTTCGCCGTACTGGGCGAGGGTTACGACAAGGCCAACGTCTTGCTCGACCCGCCCCTGCCGCTGACCGCCAAGAGCCAGATGAATGAGTTCCGGCCTGTGGGCGATGCCGAGCTGATGGATTTCGGTTTTATCCAGAGCGACTTCTTCTAGAAGCGCAATAAGGGGCAGGACGCCCCAGGAGCAGCAAATGAACACTTCCCGTTGGCTGACGGTCTTGTGTCTGGCCGCCTCAATGCCTGCTTATGCGTCCTCGGGGTTCAAGCCCATCGAACTCAAGGACGCCGAAATGGCCGAGCTGCGTGGCCGTTACGTGATGCCGGGGCGCATCATCAGCTTTGGCATTGTCATGAGCAGCACCTGGACCAATGCCGTCGGTGACAACATCACCGGCACGGCCAACATGCACATCGACAAGACCACCATTACCCCACAGTTCTACGTGCAAACCACCGGCTCGACCGGTACCGGCACGCGCCCCAACACCGGCACCGGAAATGTGGTCGGTGGTGCCGGCCTCGGCAGCGGCCAGGGCGTGACCCAAAGTGTACGCGCCGCCGGCGATGGCAACGCCGCCTACAACAATGTGGGCATCAACGTCGAAAATGGGGTTACCCCCACCAATAACCTGCAGTCCGGCCAGGTGCTGGTGGCGGGCGGCACAGTGACCGGGGACAGCGCCGCGGGCCGTGTCAGCGTATCGGCCAACAGTGGCGGCGTGCAGATGGCCATCCAGGCCAATCACAACCAGGGCAACAGCCTGCAACAGATCGGCGCGGGGAATGTGCTGCAGGGCACGGTATTGACCGGCGATAGCAACCTTGTCAGAAACATCACCCAGATCAATGTCGTGATGAACAATAGCGGGCTGAATAACGCCGCGTTGAACTGCAACCTGGATCAACTCAAAGGCCTACGCACGCTCGGTTATTGAACTACGCTGACCCTCGACACTCACGCATTAGAAAAGGACGGCTTATTTCATGCATCGATCGTTATCGCTACGTGCGGTGGTTTGTTTGAGTACGCTCTTGCCCGCATCCGTGCTGTATGCCGCGCCAGACGCTGACATCGAAACCCTGAAGAAGGAACTCCTGGAACTCAAGCAACGCTACGACGTGCAGCAAAAAGCCTTGGCTGTGCTGGAACAACGTGTGCGCCAGGTCGAGGACCAACCGGCAACGCCCGCCCCCAGGCGTCTGGCCAAATCACCGGCTGACTTCAAGAACGGCGCTAACACTGTCGCGGCTAGCGGTACGGGCGCAGCCGCGGCATCCGGTGGCGCTGGCGGGGGTGGCAGCTCCTACGGCCAGTCCCTCAAGGATGACTCGGCCCCTGCGCAAAGTGTGAGCAACCTGTACAACGAAGCCAGCGGCTTTTTCGGCAATGGCAAGTTCAGCGTGGAAACCGGCATCACCTATGCCCGTTATGACGCGCGCCAGTTGACGCTCAATGGTTTCCTGGCGCTGGACTCGATTTTCCTCGGCAACATCAACCTGGACCGGATCAAGTCCGACAGCTGGACCCTGGACCTTACCGGGCGCTACAACGTCGACAACCGCTGGCAGTTCGACCTGAACGTGCCGGTGGTGTACCGCGAGTCCACCTACCAGTCGGGCGGCGCCGGCAACGACGCCACCGCCACCTCCGAAGGTTCCGTGACTCGTGACCCGACCATCGGCGATGTCAACTTTGGCGTGGCGTACAAGTTCCTCGACGAAACCTCGACCTTGCCGGACGCGGTGGTGTCGGTGCGCGTCAAGGCCCCGACGGGCAAAGAGCCCTTCGGTATCAAACTGGTCCAGCAACCGAACAACGACAACCTCTACGTACCCGAAAGCCTGCCCACGGGCAACGGGGTCTGGTCGGTCACGCCGGGCATCTCCCTGGTCAAGACCTTCGACCCGGCCGTGTTGTTCGGTTCGTTGTCGTACACCCATAACTTTGAAGACTCGTTCGATGACATCAGCAGTCAAGTCAATCAGAAGGTGGGAGGCAAGGTGCGCCTGGGCGACAGCTTCCAGTTCGGGGTCGGCGTCGCCTTTGCCCTGAACGAGAAGATGAGCATGTCGTTCTCGGTTTCCGACCTGGTGCAGCGCAAGAGCAAACTCAAGCCGGATGGCGGCGACTGGCAATCGGTGGTGTCCAGCGATGCCAACGCGGGCTACTTCAACGTGGGTATGACGATTGCCGCCTCGGATAACCTGACCATCGTGCCGAACCTGGCGATTGGGATGACCGATGATGCGCCGGACTTTACGTTCAGCCTGAAATTCCCGTATTACTTCTGATTGGTTTGCCTGCGGGCGGTGTGTCAGTTGCTGCATCGGTGACTGCACTACCGCCTTCGCAGGCAAGCCAGCTCCCACATTGGCCCTGTATTGCCCACAGAATCAGCGCCTGACACAAATCCCCTGTGGGAGCGGGCTTGCCCGCGATGACGGTGTGTCCGTCACTGAAGCTTTAACTGAACCACCGCTTTCGCAGGCAAGCCAGCTCCCACATTGGCTTTATATTGCCCACAACATCAACGCCTGGCACAAGTCCCCTGTGGGAGCGGGCTTGCCCGCGATGGCGGTGTGTCCGTCACTGAAGCTTTAACTGAACCACCGCTTTCGCAGGCAAGCCAGCTCTCACATTGGCCATGCATTGCCCACAGAATCAACGCCTGGCACAGATCACCTGTGGGAGCGGGCTTGCCCGCGATGGCGGTGTGTCCGTCACTGAAGCTTTAACTGAACCACCGCCTTCGCAGGCAAGCCAGTTCCCACATTGGGTTTACCCGCCCTAGCGGATCTGGTGTTTGTGCAGCAACCGGTAGAACGTCGGCCGGGAAATCCCCAGCACGCGGGCCGCGACACTGAGGTTGTCGCTGTGCCGGTTGAGCACATCGCACAGCGCCTGACGTTCGGCACGGTGCTTGTAGTCTTCCAATGTCGCCATCGGCGCCGAAATGACTTGCTGGCCTTGCAGCCCCAGGTCAACCGCTTCGATCTGCCGCCCTTCGGCCAGCACCAGGCCGCGCCGCACGCGGTTGGCCAGTTCACGCACATTGCCCGGCCACGGGTGTTGCCCCATCGCCACCAAAGCCTCTTCGCTGAAACTGCGCGGGCGCCGTCCGGTTTCCTGGCTGTAGAAACGTGAAAAGTGGTTGGCCAGCATCGCCACGTCGCCATGGCGTTCGCGCAACGGCGCGGTGACCACTTGCAGCACATTCAGGCGGTAATACAGGTCTTCGCGAAAAGCGCCCTTCTCCACCGCGGCCTCGAGGTTGACGTGGGTGGCAGCCAACACGCGTACATCCACCGGGATCGGCTGGCTGCCACCAACGCGTTCGATGTGTTTTTCCTGAAGAAAGCGCAACAAGTTGGCTTGCAGCTCCATCGGCAGATCGCCAATTTCATCGAGGAACAGGGTGCCGCCGTTGGCCGCTTCAATACGTCCGATCTTGCGCTGGTGGGCGCCGGTGAACGCGCCTTTTTCGTGGCCGAACAACTCGGACTGGATCAGGTGTTCAGGGATGGCGCCGCAATTGATCGCGACAAACGGCTTTGCGTGCCGCTGGGATTGGCGGTGCAAAGTCTTGGCCACTAACTCTTTGCCCGTACCGCTGTCACCGCGGATCAACACCGGGGACTCAGTAGGCGCCAACTTGGACAACAACTTGCGCAACTCTCGGATGGGACGGCTTTCGCCCAGCAATTCATGGGGCTCATCCACCGGGGCGTAGCCCTTGCCACGCAGGCGCGCCATGCCGAACGCACGGCCCAGGGTCACCTGCACCCGGGATACATCGAAGGGCAAGGTGTGAAAGTCGAAAAACCATTCGCAGACAAAATCGCCGACGTTCTGCAAACGCAGTACATCCTGGCTGAGCACGGCGATCCACTCGGTGCCGCTGCGACCAATCAACTCCTTGACTGCTTCAGGGCGTTCCAGATGATCGCGTTGCAAACGCAGCAGGCCCACATCGCAGGAGCGCTCACCTACCGCCTCCAAGGCACAGCTGTCCACTTCCCAGCCGGCGGTGCGTAAGCCGGGTAATAACCCGTGGCAATCGTCACAGGGGTCGACCACCAGTAAGCGGCGTTGGGCGGGTGTCGCAACCATGACTGTTCCTTGGCGCCAATATTGTTAAAGTTATTTAGAAACAACAGTTTGTGTCGACTGTTGGTAACCCTAGCAAGATCTTGACGCTTACCTTGTACCCTTTCGCTATAAGCGTGGGCAAAAAGCCATGCCTGTTTCGTAGCGCGCCAGAAGTTGCTCGCCAGTCAAAGGTTTATTGCGCTTTCAAAACAGCCGCTTACATGACGTCAATCAGGGAACGTTAAAATTTCTTGCCCTAGCATGTGACCCGCCCCCCACCATCGTGCATCAGTACAAGTAACCCACCGCACGGTCCGCCCAACCGCCGGTACTCACTTGAATGGGCATACAGAGAGAAGACCCAAATGAACGCTCCGCTGCGCATCAACGAAGCTCTTTTGATTGCAGACCGTGCCTTCCAGCCTTTTCAATGCGTGGCCTGGCACGATGGCGTTGGCGCCCTCAGCCTGAGCGTCATCGACCGCACCAACACCCGTATCGGCAGCAAACAGTTGCCGTCGACTGCCTATACCGACCCGGCCCAACTTGAAAACCTGCTATTGCAGGCCCGTGCCGAGCTCGATAAAGATGGCCACCAGTTGCAACACTGGGCGATGCCAAAGTAATGCAATGCAGCAACTTCCAGCCCAAGTAAAACTTGAGCTGGAAGTTGTACAGTCATACTTGCACGCTTAACGTGCGGCGAGAATAAAGCGTTCGAACGCCTCGGCAGCGCCGTCTTCGACATTGCTGCCCGTGACCACATTGGCCTGGCGCTTGACGGTTTCTTCGGCCTGGCCCATGGCGATCGACAACCCCGCCACATGAAACATCGCCGGGTCATTGCCACCGTCTCCAATCGCAGCCGTTTGTGCAAGCGGTACGCCCAGGTGTTCAGCCAGGGTTTTCAAAGCTTCGCCTTTGTTGGCCAGCATCGCGGTCACGTCCAGATACACCGGCTGCGAACGCGACACCTGGGCCAACCCCTGCACTTTCGGCTGCAATTGCGCTTCCAGCTCCACCAACAACTGGGTGTTGTTGCTGGCGGCGACGATCTTGTCGACCCTGTCCAGGTAAGGCTCGAAACTCTCCACCACTACCGGCCCATAGCCCAAGCCATCGGCTTCGCGCTGCACCATGGGCCCGGGCGGATCACGGCGCAGCCAGTCGCCATCGGCAAACACCCAGACTTCCACGTCCGGCTCGGCGGAAAACAGCGCCAGGGTGATGAGTGCAGCTTCCGCCGGCAGATGATGAGCAACCAGGATGCTGCCATCCGGGTTGACCAACGTACCGCCATTAAAGCCAGCCACCGGCACATCGATGCCAAAGGTCTCGATCAAATGCCGCATGGCCTTGGGCGGACGCCCGCTGGCCAGGCTGAAAATCACTCCAGCCTCACGCATAGCGCGAATGGCATCGGCGGTGCGTTGGCTGAGGCTGTGGTCGGGATGCAATAGCGTCCCGTCCACATCACTGAGGACAAACCGGATGGGATGAATCGTCACGTCACTCATCCGAGGCTATGCCAGGCGCGGCCATCGCGGGCCAGCAAGGCATCGGCCGCCGCTGGGCCATCTTCACCGGCCTTGTAGGCCTGGATACCATCATCTTCCTTCCACGCATCCAGGAACGGCTGAACCGCACGCCAACCGTTCTCGATGTTGTCGGCGCGCTGGAACAGGGTCTGATCGCCGGTCATGCAGTCGTAGATCAGGGTTTCGTAACCCGTCGACGGCTGCATCTCGAAGAAGTCCTTGTAGTCAAAGCCCAATTCAATATTGGCCATCTCCAGGGTCGGCCCAGGCTGCTTGGCCAACAGGTCGAACCACATGCCTTCGTTAGGCTGGATCTGGATTTTCAGGTAAGTGGGCTTGAGTTCATCGACTTCGGTATCGCGAAATTGTGCATAAGGCGCCTGCTTGAAGCAGATCACGATCTCGGTGTCGCGGATGCTCATGCGCTTGCCGGTACGCAGGTAAAACGGCACACCGACCCAACGCCAGTTATCAATCATCACTTTTAGCGCGACGAACGTCTCGGTGCTGCTGTCCGGCGCGACGTTGGCTTCTTCGCGATAGCCGGGCAATGGCTTGCCGGCGATTTCTCCGGCGGTGTATTGGCCGCGCACGGAGTTGGCCCGCGCATCTTCCAGCGACCAGGGGCGGATCGCACCGACCACTTTGGCCTTCTCACCCCTAACCGCGTCGGCACCAAAGGCTGCCGGCGGCTCCATGGCGACCATTGCCAGCAGCTGGAACAGATGGTTGGGCACCATGTCCCGCAGTGTGCCGGTCTTCTCGAAGAAGTTGCCCCGGGTTTCAACGCCGACGGTTTCAGCGGCAGTAATTTGCACGTGATCGATGTAGTGGTTGTTCCAGAACGCTTCGAACAGCACGTTGGAGAAACGGCTGACCAGGATGTTCTGCACCGTCTCCTTGCCCAGGTAATGGTCAATGCGGTAGATCTGCTTCTCGCTCATCACTTTGAGCAGGCAGGCGTTGAGCGCCTCGGCGGTGGCCAGGTCGGAGCCGAACGGCTTCTCGATAACCACGCGCCGAAAGCCCTCGTCCGTTTCATTCAACAAACCGGCACTGCCCAGGCGCTGCACCACTTCACTGAAGAAGCGCGGTGCAGTGGCGAGATAGAACACCGCATTGCCGGTGCCGCTGTCAGCGATCTTGCTGGCGATATCGGCATAGGTGCTGTCGTCGAGGAAATCGCCCTCGACGTAGCTGATGCCCTTGGCCAGTTGCGCCCACAACGCGGGGTCGAGGGCGTTCTCGGCATTGCCCCTGACTTTGCTGGAGGCTTCGGTACGAATGAAGTCCTCGAGTTTCTTGGCAAAGTCCGCATCGCTGATGGCGTTGTGATCAACGCCGACGATACGCAGGCCATCACCGAGCAACCCGTCACGGCTGAGGTTGTACAGCGCCGGCATGAGCAAGCGCTTGACCAGGTCGCCATGGGCGCCAAACAGAAACAATGTGGTGGGTGGAGCAGGTTCGGCCTTGGGTTTCTTGCCGTTGGCGGTCATTTTTTGGAAGTCTCCACATGGCCGCCAAAGCCGAAGCGCATGGCAGACAGCATTTTGTCACCGTAGGTGCTCTGCTGGCGGGAACGGAAACGCGCGAACAGCGAGGTCGACAACACCGGAACCGGCACCGCCTGCTCCATGGCTGCTTCGATGGTCCAACGGCCTTCACCGCTGTCGGCCACGGAGCCCGAGTAGCCGTCGAGTTTCGGGTCGGTGGCCAGGGCGTCGGCGGTCAGGTCCAACAGCCAGGACGACACCACGCTGCCACGACGCCAGACTTCGGCGATGTCGCCAACGTTGAGGTCAAAGCGCTGGTCTTCCGGCAGGTTTTCCGAGTTCTTGGTCTTGAGGATGTCAAAACCTTCGGCAAACGCCTGCATCATCCCGTACTCGATGCCGTTGTGGATCATCTTGACGAAGTGCCCGGAACCCGCTGGGCCGGCGTGAATGTAGCCCTGCTCGGCACGTGGGTCGGCAGAGGCCGAACGGTCCTTGGTGCGCGGGATGTTACCCAGGCCCGGCGCGAGGCTTTTGAAGATCGGGTCGAGGCGATTCACGGTCTCGGTGTCGCCACCGATCATCATGCAATAGCCACGCTCCAGGCCCCAGACGCCGCCCGAGGTGCCCACGTCCACATAGTGCAGGCCCTTTTCAGCCAGGGCCTTGCCGCGACGCACGTCGTCCTTGTAGTTGGTGTTGCCGCCGTCGATGATCACATCGCCGTCTTCCAGCAGTTCGCTCAGTGCGTTGATAGTGTCTTCGGTGGGCGCGCCCGCCGGCAACATGACCCAGACAGCACGGGGCTTTTGCAGGCCGGCCACCAGCGCTTTCAAGTCGGCGACGCCGGTGGCGCCCTCCTCGCTCAAGGCTTTGACGAAGGCTTCGTTACGGTCGTATACAACGGTGGTATGCCCATTGAGCATCAGGCGCCGCGCAATGTTACCGCCCATGCGGCCTAGTCCGATAATCCCCAGTTGCATGTGCTGATGCTCCTAACTTCTAAAAAATGTGTGACATAGTTTATAGCGCAATGAGGCTAATGAGGGTTAGTCCAGAGCGGATCCGTGTAGTTTCATGGCAAAAAAGTTGCCATCGTTTCACCATCACCCCGGCAAAAGTCACACGACCACCAAAAATAAAAAAGTTCCCTTGCTGCGAAAAAGAATTCAAACTTGCTTCCGACTGTTGCCAGAAACCTGTTTTGGCACCGCGATCTACCGGCTATTTGCGAGGTAAGCAATGAGCACAGCACAGATGACCCGTCCGCCACAGACCCTCTACGTCACCCTCCGTCGCGATGAACTGCGCCAGTTGAAAGACGAGCGCGATCAGTTGCAACAGGAAGTCCTGCGCCTGCGCTTGCACCTTCAAGCCCATCTCGATCAGCCGTCGGATGCCAAGCCAGCCCTGTGCTGATGCCCGTGCCGAACGCGTTGTAAGGCAATACCTACAGAAAACTCACAAAGTTTTCACATTCCCCTCTTGATACTCCCGTTCCGCGATGCCGCTCACTTCCTGGGCGGCCCGATGTTGCGCGCCTGCGCGCGACAATCTTTTTCTGATGGGGCGCTGGATGGCGATGTTCAAACGCAGCACGACGACTGCGAAAGGCTTTGATTGGGCCGGCCTTGGCTGGTTATTCCTGTTTTTCTGGTATTTCTCGGGTATTACCCAACTTCTTATCCAACTGACCGGCACCTCCGGCTTCAGTGGCTTCCGCCAGGCCTTCTTCATGAGTGCGCTGTGGCTGGCGCCGATGCTGCTGTTCCCGCGTCGTACGCGCCTGCTCGCCGCCTTGATCGGCGTGGTGCTGTGGGCTTGCTCCATGGCGAGCCTGGGTTATTTCTTCATTTACCAGCAGGAATTCTCCCAGAGCGTCATCTTCATCATGTTCGAGTCGAACATCTCTGAAGCCGGCGAATACGCCACCCAATACTTTGCCTGGTGGATCGTGCTGGCGTTCATTGCCCACACCGCCTTCGCCATCTTCCTGTGGACGCGCTTGCGCCCGGTGTATCTGCCTCGCGGCCAGTCCATCGTGGCAGCCATTGCCATCGTCCTGGCGGTGGTGGGCTACCCACTGGTCAAGCAGATCGCCACCAGCGAAACCATGGAATTGGCCATCGATCGTTTCGAAACCCGCATCGAGCCTGCCGTGCCTTGGCAGATGATCGTCGCCTATCGTCGCTACACCGAGCAGTTGGACAACATGCAAGGCATGCTCACCAGTGCCAGCAAGATCCCGCCCTTGAACAACCTCAAGGACAGCATGGCCGGCCAGCCGTCCACACTTGTCTTGGTCATCGGCGAGTCGACCAACCGCCAGCGCATGAGCCTCTACGGCTACCCGCGCAACACCACGCCGGAGCTGGACAAGCTGCGCGACCAACTGGCCGTGTTCGATAACGTCATCACCCCGCGCCCCTACACCATTGAAGCGCTGCAACAGGTGCTGACCTTCGCGGACGAAGAAAACCCGGACCTGTACCTCAAGACACCTTCGATTGTCAGCGTGATGAAACAGGCTGGCTACAAGACCTTCTGGATCACCAACCAGCAGACCATGACCAAACGCAACACCATGCTCACGACCTTTTCCGAACAGGCCGACGAGCAGGTGTACCTGAACAACAACCGCAACCAGAACGCCCGTCAGTACGACGGCGATGTACTGGCGCCGTTTTCCAAGGCCCTGGCCGATACCGCCGAACGCAAGTTCATCGTGGTGCACCTGCTGGGCACCCACATGAGCTACCAGTACCGCTACCCGCAGACCTTCGACAAGTTCACCGACCGCCAGGGCGTGCCGGCGGGTGTCAGCGATGCGCAGTTGCCGACCTATAACAGCTATGACAACGCGGTGCTGTACAACGACTTCGTAGTCTCCAGCCTGATCAAGGACTACGCAAAGACCGACCCCAACGGCTTTTTGCTGTACCTCTCGGACCACGGCGAAGACGTGTTCGACTCGGCCGGCCACGACACTTTGGGCCGTAACGAAGGCAAGCCGACCGCGCCGATGTACACCATCCCGTTCATGGCCTACGCCTCGCCAAAATGGCGCGAAAGTCACGACTGGAGCTTCGCCGGCGACTTGCAGCGGCCTTACAGCAGTTCGCAGTTGATCCACACCTGGGCCGACATGGCAGGCTTGAGTTTCGATGAGCTGGACCACAGCAAGAGCCTGGTGAGCGACAGCTTCAAGCCACGCCCCCTGTTGATCGGCAACCCTTACGAGACCAAGCAGAAGGCACTGATCGACTTCAGCCTGATCAAGCCCAAGAAGGCCGACGGCGCCGAAGTGGTGGCCAAGTAAGCCAGGGCCTTGTAACAGAAAGATAACAATCATTCTCGTTTGAGCCTAAAGTTCCGCAGTTCCTTTCGTCTTTGAACCAAGCCCTCCCCGCCTGGGGAGGTATCAAAGACGACAAGGAGTCTGCAGCGATGTTTGCGCCCTTCACCCGTTCCATGACCTTCACCCTCGGCCTGTTCAGCCTGGCGCTGAGCCCGGATTCGCGGGCCGACCCCGCCCCCGATACAGCCCCCGCCAAAGCCCTGGAACTGGGCGCGACCACCATCAGCGCCGACGGCCTGGGCGCCACCACCGAGCACACCGGCGCCTACACTACTGGCTCGATGAGCACCGCCACGCGGCTGAACCTCTCCGTCAAGGAAACCCCGCAATCGATCTCGGTGATCACACGCCAGCAGATGGACGACTTCAATCTCAATACCCTGACGGATGTGTTGCGCCAGACCACGGGCGTCAACGTTCAGCATTACGACTCCGATCGTGTCTACTACTCCGCCCGAGGCTATGGCATCAGCAACTTCCAGGTTGACGGGATGCTCAACACTTTCGGCTACATGAAGACCGACGCCGACACCATCATCTACGACCGCATCGAAGTAGTGCGCGGCGCGACGGGCCTGACCACGGGCGCAGGCGACCCTTCGGCCACCGTCAACATGGTGCGCAAGCGCCCTACCGCCCAGTGGCAGGCCAAGACCGGCATCAGTGGCGCCAGCCATGACAACTACTACAGCTACGTTGACGTGGGCGGCCCGCTGGCGTTCGACGGCAAACTGCGCGGGCGTAGCGTGCTGGCTTACCGCGACAGCAAGTCTTTTCGTGACAACTATGGGCTGCAGCGGGCGGTGGGCTACGGCATTCTCGAGGCTGACCTTTCCGACGATACCGTGCTGGCCGCAGGCTTTGATTACCAGGACAAACAGGTGCAAGGCACGTCTTGGGGCACCGTGCCCTACTGGAACAGCCAGGGCGGCAAGGCCAGGCTACCCCGCTCCACCAACATGGCGGCGCACTGGAGTTCCTGGCCGCTGACCGACAAGACCACCTTCGCCACCCTCGACCATCGGCTCGGCGGCGACTGGCACCTGAAGGCCGCCTATACCCATCGCCAGAGCGACACCGATGGCAAGGTGTATTACGGTGGCGCCGGTTTCCCCAACCCCGACCGCAGCGGCATGACGGCTTGGGCCAGCCATATGCGCGGCACTTCGCGCATGGAGGCCATCGACCTCAACCTGGCCGGCAGCTACACGCTGCTGGGCCGCGAACACGCGCTGATGATGGGCTATGGCGAAGCCGCACAACGGGATGTCTCGCCCTTCATGCGCAGCGACCTGCCAGCCAGCTACTACCCCATTCAGGACTGGAAGCACATGGGCGGCATCAGCAAGTTCACCGACCAGGTGACCGATCTGAAAGGCGAGCACAGCAAGAAACAACAGAAAGCCGGTTACCTGGCCACAAGGCTGAGCCTCACGGACCGCTTGCACGCCGTACTGGGCAGCCGTTACGGCAGTTGGGAGCTGGAAAGCGCAGAGCCCAAATACGATGCCAACGACCAACTGACCGCTTCGGGCAAAACCAGCCAGACCCACAATGATATGTGGACGCCCTACGCCGGCCTGCTCTACGACATCACGCCGCAGTACACCGTCTACGCCAGCTATACCGACATCTTCAAACCCCAGGACTACCGTGATGCCAACAAGAAGTACCTGGAGCCCGTGGTCGGCAGTAACTACGAAGTGGGCCTCAAGGGCAGTGTGCTGAACGAGCGTTTGAACCTGGCCGCCGCGTACTTCTGGAGTACCCAGGACAACGTCGCCGAGCGGGATGACTCAGTCCCGCCCAACCCAGTCACGGGAGAGGAGTACTACAAATCCGGCGGCAAAGGTAACAAGGTCAACGGCTTCGAGCTGGAAGCCGCCGGTGAAATCACGCCGGACTGGAACCTGTCCGCCGGCTACACCTACACCCATTCGGTCAATGGCTCTGACAAACGCAACAACACCAGCCAACCCTTGAACCTGGTGAAGATCTCCAGCGCCTATCGCCTGCCGGGCGCCTGGCGCAAACTGACGGTGGGCGGCGCCGTGAACTGGCAGAGCGAAACCTACGACTTCAGCAACCGCCCGACCGGGCAGCGCAACAGCGAAGGCCGGCCAATAACCACCCGGGCGAAAATCACGCAACAGGGCTACACCGTGGTCAACCTGATGTCGCGCTACCAGTTCGACGAACAGGTTTCGGCGTCGGTCAACGTGAATAATCTCTTTGATAAGAAATATTACGAGCGCGTGGGTTTTTATAACGGGGTGTATTGGGGCGAGCCGCGTTCCGTCACGCTGGCGTTGGATTGGAAGTTATAGCCTCGCACATTGAAGTTAACAAAACTGTTAACTTCAACGGCATCTCCCGTTAATTCCCACTTAATAAGATAACGCCATAGTCGCCCCATGATCTGATCACGAAGCGATCAGACACCTATCACTTTAATGGGGATACCACTATGAAACTCTCGACCTTGATGCTGGCCAGCCTGATGACCCTGACCTCTGCCGCTGCCTTTGCAGAGGGCGGCGCAGAGCGCTCCAAGGAGTTCTACAACAACTTCAGCTTCATTCAGGAAAAAACCCACGGCAAGGCTGAGCAACAAGTTGCCAGCGCCGATGGCAAGTCGGTCAAGGCCGACACGGTTGAACAGGCGCAACCGAACAGCTGAGTTAATGCTTACTTAATCCGTAGCACCCTGCGCCATTCTGCTCCGTTGGCAAAGGTTTATTGGGCGCCATTTAATGGCGCCTTTTTTTTGCCGGTTATTTATTACAACGGTTTATTCCAGAACAACATCCGCCCATGGGCCGGATCAAACACTGAGTCGTCAAAACCAAACTTGCGGTACGCCGCCTGCGCCAGAGTATTGCCTTCCAGCACTTCGAGGGTAATCTTGCAGCAACCGCGCTGCCGGGCGATTTCCTCGACCTTTTGCAGCATCTTCTGGCTCAACCCCAACCCCCGAAACTGCTCTTTCACCACCACATCATGGACATTGACCAAGGGCCGGCAGGCGAAGGTCGAAAAGCCCTCGAAACAATTGACCAATCCCGCTGGCTCCCCCCCGACGAACGCCAGCACACTGAACGCGTGTGGGCGCTTGGCCAGTTCGGCTGGCAACTGCTGCAAGAGATCGGCTGGCAGGCTGTGGCCGCCGCCCATCGGATCTTCAGCGTAATGGTTGAGCAACAGGCCAATGGCGTCGGCGTGCACGGCGTTGGTATAGCTGGCTTGCAGCACCAGGATGTCTGGGGTGTCCATTTCCTTCCTCGATAGCGACAACCAGGGAATCGTTTCCCTTTGAGAGCTGCGATTGTAAGCGTGGAGTCGGCAGTAGATGAAGGAGATAAGCGACAAATCGCTGACAGAAAATGCGAAGGTTGCGCGCATCAAAGCGTGCAAAGAGCTTTGGAGCGGCGATTTTTCCTAGGTGGCGAAGCGTTCCAACTGCATCTCTTGCAGACGGCTCAGGGTGCGGCGGAAAGGAAACTCCAGGTAGCCTTCGGTGTACAGGCTGTGCAACGGCACCTCGGCGTCGATAAAGAGTGGCACTTTGCGGTCGTAGCATTCGTCCACTAACGCGATAAAACGCCGTACGCTGTCGTCATGCACCGACAACTGTGGCAACTCTCGATCCCCGGCTACTACGCGCTCGGCGCTGTCCTCAGTGCCACGCGCAATCCGGCCCGGGCGTTTCTGTGCACTGAGGTTGGGGACGTTTCCTAGCAGGATGGCGTGGAAGCGATCACATAACAGCATGAAATCCATCGCGGCCAGGGGCTGCTCACACAGGTCGGCATAGCGACACCAAAGCACGGTGTCACTGGCCTGCACCGTCATGATGGTGCGGTACCCTACGCTTACCACCCCGCTGGTCACGGTTTGGCCTTGGCTCAACTGTCGGAACACCGCCGCCAGTGCCTCGGGCTGATTCACCCAATAGCGCTGCATGCCCACGCCGGGATGCAAGCGATGATCCTCGCCACCGTCCACGGCCACCACCTGCATATGCTGCTTGAGCGCGTCGATACCCGGCAGGAAACGCTCAAGGTTGAAGCCACCGGCATACAACTGGTCGGGCGGCTGGTTGGACGTGCACACCATCACCACACCCTCTTCGAACATCACTTGGAACAGGCGGCCGAGAATGATCGCGTCACCGATATCATTCACAAACAGCTCATCGAAGCACAGCACACGCACCGCCTGGCTCAGCTCCCTGGCCAACGCCTGCAAGGGGTCCTGGGTGCCCGTGAGCTGGAATAAACGCTGGTGGACCCAGGCCATGAAGTGGTGAAAATGCTGACGCCGCGCAGGCACGCGCAAGCTTTGGTAGAACTGGTCCATCAACCAGGTCTTGCCACGCCCCACCGGCCCCCACAGGTAAACGCCGGCAATCGACGAACACCCTTGATGCAAGGCCTCGTGACAGGCTTGCAAGGCTTGTACCGCCCGGCGCTGGGCATCGTCGGCGACGAAACCTGGCTGGGCGATGGCATGTTGATAAGCGGCGAGAGGCGAGTCGAAAGTCATGCTTGCCAGTATGACGGACGCAGAGCTGTCCAGGCGCGAAATCTTGCCTGCCAACGGTAACCACGATGCGAAGCGAGCCGCTCTTGATCTGCTTTTGATCTTAGGCGCCCCGTTAAACCACGCTGGCCGGAATTCGACAGGGATTTGGGGGGTAAACCGGCAGGGATGCCGGTTTAGCCGCCCCGCGCCATGGATGGCGCGTGGCGGCGGCCCCCCAAATCACTGGCGGATTACGGGCACACCGAGCCTAAGCGAGGTGCCGAGTGGTGGGGCAAGAGCCTTTTGCTTACTTTTGGGCTCTTTTCAAAAGTGAGCCGCCGTCAGGGCGGAACCCTAAGTGGCCGTTACCGCAGGAATGGATATGTACACAATCCAGCTGTGTTGACTGCCAGGCCGCCTTCGCGAGCAAGCCCGCTCCCACAGGTCCACGTTAGCGCAACACCGTAGCCCCCTTGCACGCCAGCCCCGCCCTCTCACAGATCTCCCACCCACCACCCAGCGCCTTATAGATCCCCACCACCGCCAAGCGCTGTTCCGTGCGCGCCGCCGTCAATGCCCGGCGGCTGGTGAAGTCCGCGCGCTCGGCCTCAAGCACATCCAGGTACACACCCTCGCCTTGCGCAAACCGCTCGCGCGCAAAGCTGGCTGCCTCACGGTTGGCGGCCGCCTCCAACAGCCGCAAGCCCAGGGCGTTGCCGGCCGTACGGTTGGCCTGGAACGCATCATCGGCTTCCTGCAGGGCCCGCAACACGGTCTGGTCATAAGCTATCAACGCGGCCTGGGTGCGTGCCTCGCTGGCGGCAATCCGCGCTCGTACGCGCCCGGTGTCCAGCAACGACCAGCGAATCACCGGCGCGATAAAGTTCGACTGCATGCCCGCATCGCCCAGGGCGCTGAGACTTCCGGCCAGCAAACCGATGGAACCCTGCACCTGGATATCCGGATACAAGCCAGCGGTTTCCACGCCAATCTGCGCGGTCGCAGCCGCCAGCGTGCGTTCGGCCGCGGCAATATCGGCACGGCGCGCCAGCAAGCCGGCCGGGTCTCCCACCTGCAACGTGCGCAGGTTCAAGGTTTCACGCCCAGGCCGGGCCAGCGGTGGCTTGAACCCCTGGGGCGCTTGCCCCAGCAGCACCGCCAGCGCGTTGGTTGACTTGGCGCGACGTCGCTCCAGGTCAGGCGCTACCGCCTCGACATTGCGCAACAAGGCCTCGGCACGCAGCCGGTCGAATTCGGTGGCGGCGCCGACGCTGACCATCTGCCCCACCAGGCCCAGGCTGTCGCGCTGGCTCTGGCTGATATCCGCGACCACCGCCTGTTCGGCTTCGATCCCTTGTAGCTCGAACCAGGTTGCCGCGACCGTCGCCGCGACGCTCGCTTGCACGCTGCGCAGCAACGCCTGACGCGACCCCGCCTGGGCCTGGGCCGCCTCCACCGAGCGACGCACGCGCCCAAACAAGTCGATTTCCCAGGCTGCATCCACCGCCGCACGGGTGGTTTCAATAGAGCGCTGCTCGCCGAAGGGAGTCTCGACCTCGCTGCGCTGGCGGTGCTCGTAGCCCAGGGCGGCGCCGCCGCTGGGCAGGAAGCCTTGACGGCTTTCGCGCAACAGCGCCTTGGCTTCGTCCAGGCGTGCGGCGGCGATGCCGATGTCGTGGTTGGCCGCCAGTGCCTGTTGGATCAATTGGCTCAATGCCGGCTCGTCAAACACTTGCCACCACTGCACTTCGACCTCGCCCGGACCAAGCCCGGCGATGGGCGCGCCGAAGCTCGTCGCCCGCTGCGCAGCGGGCAGCACTGGCGCGGAATAATCCGGCCCCACCGAGCCGCAACCGGTCAACAGGGTCAACGACAACAGAAAAGCTGGATACGCCTGTTTCATGATGCGCTCTCCTTTAGCTGCACCGTCGGACTCGCCCCCTGACGCTGCACGCGCAGCGCCAGGCTGCGCATCACCACATAGAAAACGGGCGTCAGGAACAGACCGAACAGCGTCACGCCCAACATCCCGGCAAACACCGCAACCCCCATGGCATGGCGCATCTCGGCCCCGGCGCCACTGGCAAACACCAACGGGACTACGCCGGCGATAAACGCCAGGGACGTCATCAAAATAGGGCGCAGGCGCAATTGGCAGGCGTGGATCACCGCTTCCAATGGGCTGGCGCCTTCGGCTTCAAGGCTGCGGGCAAACTCGACGATCAGGATGGCGTTCTTCGCCGCCAGGCCCACCAGCACCACCAACCCGATCTGCACGAACACGTTGTTGTCGCCCTCCACCAGCCACACGCCGAGGATTGCGCTGAGCAGGCACATGGGCACGATCAGCAACACCGCCAACGGCAGCAGCCAACTGTTGTACTGCGCGGCAAGGATCAGATAAGCCAGCAGCACACACAGCGGGAAAATAAACAGGGCCGATGACCCGGCGAGCTTTTGCTGGTAGGTCAAATCTGTCCATTCATAGGTCACGCCCTCGGGCAGTACCTCCTGGGCCAGGCGCTCCATGAGCGCAACCGCCTGCCCGGAGCTGACCCCTGGCCTCGCGCCGCCAGAGATATCCGCCGAGGGATAGCCGTTGTAGTGAATCACCCGGTCAGGCCCGGAGCTCGGCGTGACCGTGACAAACGCTGATAACGGCAGCATGTCCCCGGCGGCATTGCGCACCTGCAGGCGGCCAATGGCTTCGGCCTGCATGCGATGGTCCGCGTCGGCCTGGGCCGTGACTTTGTAGGTGCGGCCAAACCGGTTGAAGTCGTTGACGTACAGCGACCCCAGATAGACCTGCAGCGACTCGAACACATCCGCCAGGCGCACGCCCTGGCTCTTGACCTGGGTGCGGTCGATGTCGACATTCAGTTGCGGCGCATTGACGTCCAGGCTGGTCATCAGCCCGGCTACCTGGCCTGACTCAGTGGCTTTGGTCATCAGTACCTGGGTCTGCTGCACCAGCGCCTCCAGCCCGACGCCGCCACGGTCCTCGACCTGCAGCTTGAAGCCCCCGGTTACCCCGAGCCCCGGCACCGGTGGCGGCGGGAACACGCCGAGGAAGCCGTCGGGGATGCTCGCAAACTTGGCCTGCAGACGCCCGGCGATGGCGACCGCCGCCATATCCGGCGAGGTGCGCTCTTTGAACGGATCAAGCATGACGAACATCACCGCCGCATTCGGAACGTTGACGAAGCCGTTGACCGACAGTCCCGGGAACGCCACGACACTCTCGACCCCCGGCTCATCCAGGGCGATTTTCGACATTTGCCGCACCACCGCATCGGTACGCTCCAACGAGGCCGCGTTCGGCAGCTGGGCGATACCGACCAGGTAGTACTTGTCTTGCATCGGCACGAAGCCGGCCGGTACCGCGTTGAAGCCGAACCAGGTCAATGCGAGCAAGCCGCCGTAAGCCAACAGCGCCACGCCACGACGGCCGACGACCTTGCGCACAGTGTTGCCATAGGCTTGCGGCGCACGCTGGAACGGCCGGCCCAGTACCTCCAACAGCCGTGCGGCACGACCACGCAGGCTGCGCGGGTCATGCACCACAGCGGCATGCCGTGGCCGCAGCAACAGGCCGGCCAGCGCCGGGCTGAGGGTCAACGAGTTGACCGCCGAGAGGATGGTGGAAATCGCGATGGTCAGCGCAAACTGCCGATAGAACTCGCCTTGCAGGCCACTGAGAAACGCGGTGGGAATGAACACGGCCGCCAGCACCGAGGTGATCGCAATGATAGGGCCGGTGACCTCGCTCATCGCCCGTCGCGCAGCCTGCATCGGCTCCTCGCCGTTCTCGATATGCCGCTCGACGTTCTCCACCACCACGATTGCATCGTCGACCACGATGCCGATCGACAACACCAGGCCGAACAGCGACAACGTATTAAGGGAGAAGCCCATCAGGTGCATGACCGCAAAGGTGCCGATGATCGATACAGGCACGGCCATCAAGGGAATCAGCGACGCGCGCCAGTTGCGCAGGAACACCACCACCACGATCACCACCAGCAGGATCGCTTCCATCAGCGTGATGGCCACCGACTCCAGCGAAGCGCGCACAAACACCGTGGGGTCATAGGCAATCCGCGACACCAACCCCTCGGGGAAGTTGGTTTGCAGACGCTGCATGGTATCGCGCACCGACTGCGCCACATCCAGCGCGTTTGCCCCAGGGCTCTGGATGATTTGCAAGGCCACCGCAGGCTCGCCGTCCAACAGGCTGCGCAGCGCATAGGCATCGGCCCCCATCTCGATACGTGCTACATCGCGCAAGCGCGTGACCTGGCCGTTATCGCCGGTGCGGATAATGATATCGCCGAACTGCTCTTCATCCGTCAGGCGCCCGAGGGTATTGACCGTGACTTGGAACGCCGCAGTGGAATCAGGTGCCTGGCCGACCGAGCCGGCCGCCACTTGCACGTTCTGCTCGCGCACGGCGGTGATGACATCGCCGGCGGTCAAGCCACGGGCGGCGATCAGGTCCGGGTCGAGCCACAGGCGCATGCTGTATTCACCCGCGCCCCACACCAGCACATCGTTGATCCCCGGCAGGCGCGACAACTCATCGCGCACCTGCAGGTAGGCATAGTTGGAGATGTAGAGCGGGTCATAACGTTGGTCGGGGGACAGCAGGTGGACCACCATGAGGATGTCCGGCGAGGTTTTCTGCGTGACCACGCCCAGGCGCTGCACCTCTTCGGGCAAGCGCGGCAAAGCTCGCGACACACGGTTCTGCACCTGGATCTGAGCCATGTCCGCATTGGTGCCCTGGGCGAACGTTGCAGTCAGAATCATGCGGCCATCGGTGGCCGACTGCGACGTCATGTAAAGCATGCCCTCAACCCCGGTGATCACCTGTTCCAGCGGCGCCGCCACCGTCTCGGCAATCACCTGCGGGTTGGCCCCTGGGTAGGACGCGGTCACTTGCACGGTGGGCGGCGTGACGGCCGGGTATTCGCTCAACGGCAGGTGGAAGAAGGCCACGATGCCGCCGATCATCATCAACACCGACAGGACAATGGCGAAGATCGGTCGGTCAATGAAAAAGCGTGGGAAGCTCATTGCACGCCCCCCACCGCCAGCGGTGCTTCAAGCGGCTTGCCCTCGATGCTGGCAGCCAGTGGTGTTACCTGCATGCCGGGGCGCACCAGGCCTTTGACGACAATGCGCTCGCCCGGTTGCAGGCCCTGTTCGATGACCCGCAGGCCGTCGACCACCGGGCCCAGTTCCACCGGGCGGTACTCGGTCTTGTCGCCCTCACCGACAACCAGCACATAACGGCGGCCCTGGTCGGTGCCGATGGAATGGTCGGCAATCAACACCCGGGGTTGCGCCGAGCCGGTATCCAGCTTGACCTTGGCGAACAGCCCCGGCGTCAAGCGCCCATCCCGGTTTTCCACCACCGCACGCACGCGCACCGTGCCAGTCTTGCGGTCAGCCGAGTTGGCCAGAAAATCCACGCGACCGGCCCGTGCATAGGTGGTGTCGTTGAGCATCGCCACCATGACCTTGGCGGCTTGTTCGCCCTTGGACCCGGCGTGTTGCCGCGTCGCTGCCAACGAATGCAGGTAGGTGCGTTCATCCACATCGAAATACACATGCAAGGGGTCGATGGAGACAATCGTGGTCAGGGGTGTTTCCCCGCGGGTCACATAGTTGCCTTCCGTCACCAATGCGCGGTCGATGCGCCCGCTGATAGGCGCGGTGACGCGGGTGTAACTCAGGTCCAGTTGGGCCGTATCCAACGCAGCCCTGGCGGCCTCCACCTGCGCTCTGCCGGCGTTCAACGAAGCAACGGCGGTGTCGAGACGATCACGTGCCACCACCTTCTTGGCATATAACTGCTCGGCACGGCCATGCTCGGCCTGGGCCAGCAACGCATTGGCCTCGGCCTCGCGCAGACGTGCCTTGGCTGCGTTCACTGCCGCCTGGAACATACGCGGATCGATCACAAACAGTGGACTGCCCTTGGCCACGAACTGCCCTTCGGGCACGCTGACACTTTGCAGATAGCCACTGACTCGCGGTCGCAATTGAACCTGGTCGATGGCGGTCAACGAACCGGTGTACTCCACAAACGGCGTCACCGCACGCGCCACCACCTGGGCGACCGGCACGCCGGGTGGCTTGGCGGCTGCAGCTGGCGGCGCATTGTCCGAGCATCCGCCGAGCATCAATGCTACGGCCAACGCCCCGGTAATGAGGCTTACTGGTTTGGTGCACATCGTTCACCCTCCTTGGAATTTTCAAGACAAACCGACACGTGGGGTTTTTATCCGGCTTGCCATACTGGGAAGGTCAAGCGCTATAAAACCGGGGGGTGTGTTTTTGTCTGGGAAATACTTGGAGGTGAATCAAATGGCGGCCACAGGGGCTTGGTGGCGCTCGGGCTTACCTGTCGAGCGTGGTTGAAGGTGGGAGCTGGCTTGCCTGCGAAGGGATCAACCCGGTTTGGCTGGTAGACCGAGGTGTCTGCATCGCAGGCAAGCCAGCCCCCACATTTGGATTGCGCGGTGTCAGCCAGGTATCTGTGGGCTCAGGCTCAGCTCCACGCCACCACCAGCAAGCCGGCGCCCAACACCAGGCACAACGGCGAATAGAAATAGGTATCCAGGCGAGCAAACCTCGACCCGCCGACCTTCTTGAAAAACCCCACCAGCTCCGAATCCCCAATCGCTCGGGCAAACATCAGCACGGCAATCGCGCTGATACCCCACTGCAACGCCCCGTGGGACACCGGCGAGAAATACAGCCCGGCGCGCAGACACACGAGCAAGGCAATCGCCACCAGCCCCATCGCCACCAGAAAAGTACCCAGCGCCGACGGCTTGAACGCCGGTCGCGGCCCGCTGGCAAACTCTCCGGGCAGTTGCGGGATAGCGGCCAGGCTGCCGAGCTTGCCACCCGCAGCCCAATACAGATGCACCATGCTGATGAAGGTAAATACCCCGACGATCCATCGCGCAATCACAAAGCTCATGGTCGGCGCTCCACAAAAATGTGCGAATGAGGATAGCCGCCCTGAGCTTTTTTGCAGGCATTTCGTCGGTCGCTGATGATAAAGTGCCGCCCCATGAAACTCGCCCGTGCCGACCGCTCACTCATTGCCTGGACGCTCTACTGCTGCGTCCTGTTCAATGTGTTCGCCTGCAGCATTGGTCATGGGCAGATGGTGGGGATGCAGCTCAACGGCATCAGCGGCCAGTTCTGTACGGTGGACCCACGTACCCAGGCGCCGCTGCCCAGCAATTCTACGGATGAGAGCCTGCCAACGCTGTCGAAGGCGTTTGGTTGCCCGCTGTGCTCTACCGGCGGCATGGGCCCGGCGCTCAACTCCCACCTGAATGTGGCAGTCCTGCCGCAACCCCATGCGCCGCCCGCAGCGGTGGTGCTCGCCGCCGACATTCCCGCCCGCTTCACCTGGCCTGCGGCTAATCCGCGCGCGCCACCTGCCTTCGCCTGATCCCTGCGCGTTCTGATCTGCACCGCTTCGTTTCCGTAAGGAGTACGGGGAGCAGTGCGTTGTTTTCGAGCCAAGTTTTCAGGATTCAACCATGAAACATTTACCCCTGTTGGCGGGCCTGTTCGGCTGCCTGCCTGTTTGCGCCTCGGCCCTTGAGTTGGCGCCAACCACCATTGACGGCGAGCAAAGTGCCGAGCCTGGGCTGGCTCTGGACCAATCCAGCGGCATGGCCTCGCGCCTGGGCCTGAGCGTGCGGGAAACCCCGGCGTCGGTGGCCATTGCTAACCGCAACGATATCGAGCGCCACGGCGCCAAGACCTTCCGCGATGCGGCCAATACCCTGCCCGGCGTCAACGCCAGCGCGCCGCCTGGGTTTGGCGGGTTTGTCTCCTACCGAGGGTTTACCAGCAGCCAGATTACCCAGATGTTCAACGGTATCAATGTCGCCACAGGCCTGGCGCGGCCGGTGGATGCGTGGATCTATGACCGCGTCGAACTGGTAGGCGGCCCCTCCTCCCTGATCAACGGCGCAGGCTCAGTGGGTGGCTCGCTGAACTACGTGACCAAGCTGGCAAGCCGCGAGGAACAGGCCATCGAGGGCCAACTGAGCTATGGCAGTTACGACACCGCCGGTATGGCGTTCGGCCTCAACCATGCGCTGACCGAACCCGGCGCCGAGGTGCAGCACTACGCCCGCCTGGATGTGAGCCGCAACACCAATCACAGCTACATCGACCGCGACCAGCGCGATGCCTGGAGCGTGGCGTTTTCCCTGCTCAGCGACCTCACCCCGAACCTGTCCCACACCCTGGCGCTGGAGTATCAGGACGAGCATGAAGACAGCCCGTATTGGGGCACGCCGGTGCTCAACCCCAAGGCCGGTGAGCTGAAGATCGACAAGCACAACCGCTTCAATAACTACAACGTAGCCGACGGCCGTTATGAGCAACGTACGATCTGGGCACGCTCGATCATCGACTACCGGATCAACGACAGCACCACACTGAAAAACACCCTCTATCACCTCGACAGCCAGCGCGACTACCGCAACCTGGAGACCTACCAATACAACGCCGACAACAGCGCGGTGAACCGCTCGACAGCCTATCAGGTGCGGCATCAGGGCGAGCAGAACGGCAACCAGTTCGAACTGCGCCATGACACGAGCGTCTTCGGCCTCGCTACCACCTGGTCCGGGGGTTTTGAGTACAAGATCAACAGCACCACTAACAGCCCGTTGAACGTGCCGGGCAAAAGTACCGTAGACCCGAACCACTACGACCCGGGGCACTTCTATGATATTCCCGGTACACAACCGGGTTTCGTCAAGGACAAGACCAACCAGGTGACGACCAAGGCACTGTTCGTGGAAAACCGTCTGGGACTGACGGATAAGCTCTCGCTGCTGACCGGCCTGCGCTATGACGCCATCGATCTGGACGTGACCAACCATCGTACGATCACCGCCACCAACCCGCGACACTTCAAGCGCAGTTGGGAGCCGGTAACGGGCCGGGTGGGCCTGACCTATCAGTTCATCCCCTCCGCCAACGTCTATGTGCAATACAGCACCGCCGTCGAACAGCCCAACACCACTACACAGGTGTTCGACGTGTCCACCGGCAAGCAATGGGAAATCGGCAGCAAGTTCGATTACCTGGAAGGCCGCGGTTCCGCCACGGTCGCCGCGTACAGGATCGAACGCAAGGACTTCGCCGTCACCGACCCGCTGGACCCGACCAGCAGCATCCCGGTGGGCGCGCAGTCGTCCAAGGGCATCGAACTGGCCAGTTCGTTGCGCATCACGCCGAGGCTATTGGCCGAAGGCAACTTCGCCTGGGTGGACGCGCAGTACGATGAGTTCAACGAGAAAATCGCCAGCGGCGCCGTGGTGTCGCGCAAGGGCAATACGCCAACCAACGTGCCCAAGCGCGTGGGCAACCTGTGGTTGACCTATGACTTTGCCGAGGATTGGCAAGGCGGGGTGGATGCGCGCTATGTCGCCCAGGTGTATGCAGACAATGCCAACACCCAGACCGTACCGGCCTATACGCTGTTCGGCACCTTCCTGCGCTATAAGGTGGATGCGCATACCTCGGTAACCGGGCGCGTACGTAACCTGACTAACGAGGTGTATGCCGAGTTTGCCCATGTGTCGCCGGCGTACTATCTGGGATCACCGAGGACCTTTGAGCTGGCCGTACAGACCAAGTTCTAACGCTGCAACGACCGTTGACTTGAAATGCAATTGAAGGTGGGAGCTGGCTTGCCTGCGATAGCGGTGGGTCAGCATAAAAATATGTTGTCTGACACTCAGTCATCGCAGGCAAGCCAGCTCCCACATCTTGATCTTCACTCGATACAAAGACCCCGGTTACTTGAGGCTCGCCTCGACCTTCTGCACCACATCTTCCGTCAACCATGCCTTCCACACCTGCGGATGTTCCTTGAGAAACGCCTGGGCCACCTCCCGAGGCGGCGTGTGGTGCTCGCTCATCGTCGCCAAGGCTTTGTTAAGCGGCTCGATGGGAAACTCGACCTTCTCGAAGAACTGGGCAATCTGTGGATGTTCCTGCTGGAACGGCGTCGACACGCCAATGCTCAGCTTGGAAGCCAATGAGCGTGTCGGCTTCGGGTTCGGATTGTCTGCGTCAGTCAGGGTCTTCCACGCATCTGCATCAAATGGCGGTTCTTCCAGCTGGATCAATTTATAGCGCCCCATCAACGGGGTCGGCGACCAGTAATAGAACAGCACGGGCTTGCCCCGGCGAATCGACGAGGCAATCTCCGCATCCAGCGCCGCCCCCGAACCGCTGCGGAAGTTCACATAGCTGTCGTCCAGGCCATAAGCCTTGAGCTTCTGTTTGTTGACCACTTCGGAGGTCCAGCCAATGGGGCTGTTCAGAAAACGCCCCTTGCCCGGAGATTCAGGGTCCTTGAACACGTCCTTGTAGCGCGCCAGGTCCTGCACGCTTTTCAGATCTGGAGCCAGGGGTTTTAGCCCTTTGGAGGGGTCACCCTTGACCACGTATTCCGGCACCCACCAGCCTTCGGTCGCGCCTTTGACGGTATCGCCAAGGCCCGCCACCTTGCCTTCGGCTTCAGCCTTGACCCATACCGGGCTGCGGCCTGCCCATTCCTCGCCGATCACCTGGATGTCATTCTTGGCCAGGGCGGTTTCCAGGGTAATGGTGGTACCAGGCAAGGTGTCAGTGGGCAGGTCATAGCCCTTCTCGACGATAAAACGCAGTACTTCAGTGATCAGGCTGCCGCTTTCCCAGTTCAGGTCGGCAAAATGCACCGGTGCCTGGGCAGCCGATACCGGCAATGACAGACTCAGGGTCGTCAGGCCCGCCGCCAGCAGTGACTTCAATCCTTTCATGCCTGTGCACCTCGCGTTTTCGCAGTCATGGCGAACGGCTTTGCTGCGAATGCGCGAAGCCTCTGAATAGTTAAGTCAACTCAACTGTAGTAGAGGTTCCAAAAGACAAAGATGCACAGCGTATTTATCGCCTACTCGCTGGCCTTGAAGGTCACCAGTTCACCCTTGCGCCATTTGGCGGCTTTGCCAGTCACGGCCTTCAGGGTCTTGGTCAACCCTTCCTGCAATTGCTCATGGGCGGCGAATACCAGCATCACGCTGTGGCCTTCCTTGAACACAATACCCTGGCCTTCGTTCGACGACACAAAGGCATAGTCGCCGAGGCCGTAGACGGTCAACTTGATATCGCGAAACCTCAATTCGAACTTGCCACCTTCGCGGCTGGGTAATACCGCTGCGCGAAAATGGTCACCTACTTTGAGTTCCAGACGTGGCTTGTCGTCCACGACCAGCGCCGTTTCGGTATCGATTTCGGCGATATAAATACCTTCCGGCGTCTGTTCAGTGACGTAGACAAACCGAGATTGAAACTGCTTGACCAACTTTGCGCGCAAATCACCCAGCACGAATAACGCGTGCATATCCAGATTACTGACTGCCAAGGAAACGCCCCCACATCAAAAAAGCACTGACCGCCAAAGCGAACAGCACAAAAAATGGCCGTTACGACACGATACAGAGTCATTAAAAAACTGAAGAGAACTCGTAAGGCTAGTACAAACCTCAACGGCGGACCTCATGGGAAGTCAACCGCGATACAGCAAATCACAGGTTCAACGACCCGAGAATACGGGTCTGCCGACTTCAGAGAATAACCCAATTAAAAATGCAGTTTTCCGACACCCCAACACAAAAAAACATCTGGGCATGGAACCAGTCACGAACTACCGACGACAATACTAGAACAGCAACCAGGGTGAAAACCACCCGAAACAACGCAGACAAGCTATCAGGATCGATCGACAGGAGCTGAGCATGCAACGACGTCAACACGACGCTACGTCTTTCCACACTCGTTCACCATGTCCCGACGAACAGCAATACTACTGCCTGCTGAACCTGAATGGGTACTCCAATTCGGTGCTTTACCAAGTTGTACCCGCAGGAAAGAACTTTTTTCATATTCTTGAAGTGCCCAGCGGCAAGATCAAGGGGTTTCGCAGCGATCACATCAAAGCCTGCGAACTGGCCAAGTCCCTTGAAGCCAAGCTATACGCCTCAGGCGGCGGGATCGTTTCGTCGCCTGGATGACTTTACCGCGCCACTGCCCCTCAACAACTGCCATACTGGCCTGTCCATGGAAGTTTGCCCCCCGCGGGTCAGGTTTCATCAACGCAGTTACCTTGAAGGGAAAGCCATACGTGACGGAATTTGATATTGGCGAATTTATTATCCACGGCGATGCGAGGGAAGTAGACGGTGAGTTTCAAGCGGTCATCATCATGCGAGCAAAACCACCGCTGAACAAGGTCACCGCGCACCAGGTGGAGAAAGACCGCTGGTTCAAAACCGCCGACGCAGCGGCCGTGGCTGGCAAAGAGGCGGCCAAGGCACTGAAAACCGCCGTGGATTGCGGCGCGCTCAATACCTGACAATCCGATAGAACTCTGGCGTGCCCTGCCCCTCACATGCATGACGATAAGCCCGCATGGAGAACGCTATGGACACCACCACCCCAACCCTTGAAACCCTGTTCGAACAACTGGGGCTGGATTCCAGCCAGGAAGCCATCGAACGTTTTACCGCCGAACATCGACTGCCCGATGATGTAAAACTCATCGACGCGCCATTCTGGAGCGAACAGCAGGCGAACTTCCTCAGGGAACAATTGCAGGTCGACGCAGAATGGGCTCCCGCAGTGGATGACCTCAATGCGTTGCTGCATGAGCCTCCCCGCGCTTGATCAATGCAGGCTGTCTGACGCTTCCCTGCGCAATAGCGCTTGCCAGGCAGCCTGGCATTCCTGCGCCTCGTCCCGGCTGGCGAATGCAGTGCCGCGCTGCTCACCGTTGAGCAACACCACCCAGCAAGCTCGCTGGCCCAGGGCTCGCAGGGTTTGGGGTACGCCACTGCCGATCATTACGGCCACATCGACTTTGTTTTGCATGGAGCTTCTCCGCAGCATTAGTTAGCTGGCTAACAATGTTGGCCATGCTACGGCTTTATTCCAGTTGGAAAAAGCTATCCACGGAATAGCTTCATTGCATAAACAGCAACAATGCCGATCCAGGGCGGCCAGCTAGAGAGCCGCCCCCTTCACCGCATCAGGCTTGACGCTGGTGCTTGTCGATCTGCTCGTGGCGCTCTTGCGCTTCGATGCAGTACTTGGTGGTAGGACTGATCAGCAGGCGCTTGAGGCCGATAGGCTCGCCGCTGTCGTCACACCAGCCAAAGGAATCTTCCTTGATGCGTTCCAGAGCACGCTCAAGTTGCGGCAGCATGCGCTGGTCGCGGTCAATGGCGTTTACCAGCCAGGTGCGCTCTTCTTCGACAGAAGCCGCGTCAGCCGGGTCGGCCGGGGTGTCCAGGCTCTCAATGGCGATACGGTTCTGCTCAATGCGCTCGTGGTGCTCCACCTTCATGTCTTGCAGCAACTTCTCGAAAAAAGCGTGCTGTTCGGCATTCATGTAGTCATCCGCCGGCATGGCCAGCAACTTTTCCTTTGTCATTGATTTCTCTATAAAAAATACGTGCATTAAGGCGAATTAGGGAGCGTTCCGGCCGACCTGTGCAGGTCTCGGAAGGGCGCCATCCATTCCAAGCGCCACCCGGCACTCAATTTACGAGGGGCGGCAGTCTAAGGCCGACTTGAGGGCGCAGCAACTGAAAAGACAGGCATTTTTTCCCGATCAACCCCCAAAAGCACCAGGACGGGCTTGGCGAACGGTCATCGGAGTGCGTTTATAGCAAGAAATTCAGTGTTGTGGAGCTATATAGAAGACAAACGGTTGAAAGTGCCTGATCCCCTGTAGGCGCGAGCTTGCTGTGGCGAGGGAGCTTGCTCCCGCCGACTGCGCAGCAGTCTCCGGCTTTTTGGGGGGGCTTCGCCCGCCGCAAGCAAGCTTGCTCGCCACACAAGCTCGCTCCTACAAGGGCAGGTACTCAGCGCTTGAGCTTGCGCTTGTTGCGGTATTGATCGATCACCACCGCCACCACAATGATCAGGCCCTTGATGATGTCCTGGATATACGCATCCACCCCGACAAAGGTAAACCCGCTGGCCATGACGCCGAGGATCAGCGCGCCGATCACCGTGCCGGTGATGCGCCCTACTCCACCGGCCAGGCTGGTGCCGCCGATCACTGCGGCGGCAATCGCGTCCAGCTCGTAGGACATGCCCATGCCGGCCTGCCCCGTCGCTGCACGTGCCGAGGCCACCACGCCGGCCAGGCCCGCCAGGAGACCGGCGATGCTATAGACGATGATCAGGTGACGCTTGACGTTAATCCCCGAAGTACGCGCCGCCTGCATATTGCCGCCGATGGCATAGGTGTACTTGCCATACTTGGTGTAACGCAGGGCAATGTGGAAGATTACCGCCACCACCAGGAAGATAATCACCGGCATCGCGCCATGGCCGATCGCTGTGTAGGAGTCCGAGAGCATGCTCACCGGCTGGCCTTCGGTGTAATAGCGTGCCAGGCCACGGGCCGAGACCATCATGCCCAGGGTTGCGATAAACGGCGGGATGCCGGTGACCGCGATAATGCTGCCGTTGATTGCCCCCGCTAAAAGCCCTACGCCCAAACCCATCGCCACCGGGATCCACACCGGCAAGTCGGTGAGGGACGGAAACACCGCCCGGGAAAAGTCGGAGGTCTGCGCCAGGCTGGCGGCGATCATCGCTGACAAGGCCAGCACCGAGCCGGACGACAAGTCGATGCCCGTGGTGATGATCACCTGGGTCACACCGATGGCCAGCAGGCCGATGATCGACACCTGTAGGATCATCAGCACCAGACGCTGGGAGTTCATCAGAAAGCTCTGGTCGCGCACGATCCAGCCGAACAATTCAAACACCAGGCCGATACCGATCAGCACCAGGAAGATACTCAGCTCGGTGGGCATGCGTCGACGGTTCTTGACCGGCGCGGTTGCCGGCTTGTTGTCTGTTATTGCGTTCATAACCCATCACCTTCTTATTCTATAGATCAGTGGACTGCGGTCATCCCGGAAGCCAACTGCATGACTTTTTCCTGGGTCGCCTCGGCGCGATCCAGGGTGCCCATCAGTTCACCTTCGTGCATCACCATCACCCGGTCGCTCATGCCGAGCACTTCGGGCAGTTCGGAAGAAATCATGATCACCGCCATGCCCTCGCTGGCGAGGAAGGCGATCAAGCGATAGATCTCAGCCTTGGCGCCCACATCGATACCACGCGTCGGCTCATCCAGGATCAGCAAGCGTGGGTTGGTCATCAGCCAGCGCGCCAGCAAGGCCTTTTGCTGATTACCGCCGGACAAGGTGTCGATGCATTGCTCCAGTGACGGGGTTTTCACCCGCAGCTTCTTGCACATGTCTTCACACAGGGCACGCAAGGCTTTCTGCTGGATAAAACCGTTGCCCGAATAGTGCGGCAACACCGCCATCTCCATGTTCTCCAGCACCGACAGGCACGGGAACAGGCCGCTGAGCTTGCGGTCTTCGGTCAACAGCGCAAAGCCTTTCTCAATGGCCATATGCGGGTCGGTAATGCGCACCGCCTTGCCGTCCAGGGTGATTTGCCCGCTGGAACTTGGGGTGATACCAAAAATGGTTTCCGCCACGTTGGTGCGCCCGGAGCCCATCAGCCCGGCGATACCGAGGATCTCGCCGGCGTGCAGGTCGAACGATACGTCCTTGAATACGCCGTCCAGGCTCAGGTCGCGCACCGACAGTAACAGCTCACCAATAGGCGTTTCGCGCACCGGGAACAGCTGGCTCAATTCACGCCCGACCATCATCGAGATGAGGCTGTCGCTGTTCATGCTGTCGGCCCGTTGCAAGCCGATGTATTGGCCGTCGCGGAACACCGCCACTTCATCGGCGATGGCGAACACTTCGTTCATCTTGTGGGTGATATAGACGATGCCTTTGCCCTGGGACTTGAGGTCGGCAATGATCGAAAACAGGTGGGCCACCTCCTTGTCGGTAATGGCCGAGGTGGGTTCATCCATGATCAGGATGTCGGAGTCGTAGGACACTGCCTTGGCAATCTCGACCATCTGCCGTTCGGCAATGCTCAGGTTGCCGACCTGTTCTTCGGGGTCGAGGTTGATGCGCAGGCGCGCCAGCAACTCGGCGGTGCAGCGGTGCATTTCGCGGTGGTTGACCATGTGCAGGCTGTTGAGCTGTTCGCGGCCTATCCAGATGTTCTCGGCGATGCTCATATGGGGCATCAGGTTGAGTTCCTGATGGATCATCGCGATCCCGGCCTTTTGCGCGGCCAGCGGCGTTTCAAAGGTGATCGGCTTGCCACGCAGGCGAATTTCGCCGGCGTCGGGCTGGTAGATGCCGGCGATGATTTTCATCAGCGTCGACTTGCCCGCACCGTTCTCGCCCATCAACGCCAGCACCGTGCCGGGGCGCACCCGCAGCTGCACATCGTCCAGGGCCACGACACCGGGAAAGCCTTTGCTGATGTTGAGGATTTCCAGCAGGTAGGGTTCGTCCAGCGCCAGCGCCGGGTGGGCGGCGGGCTGAGACGTGGCGGCTTGAGCAAGCATAGGGAGGTACTCCATCTGCAGGGCGGCCGTGACCGCCCTGCCAGCTTTTGTTGTTATGTCGGGGCTACTTGAAGTCTTTGACGTTGTCCGGGGTGATCAACTGGAACGGGATCACCACGTTCTGCTCGACCGGCTCCTTCTTGGCCATCTTGCGCGCTGCCTCCACCGAACCTACCGCCTGGCCCTTGGCGTCCTGGAAGGCCGACACGGTCATGTCGCCCTTGGTGATCGCGTTCAAGCCATCGGGCGTGCCGTCGACACCGGCAATCAACACGCTGCCTTTTTCCTTGCCGGCCGATCTCAGGGCCATGGACGCCCCGATCGCCATCTCATCGTTGTTGGCCAGCACCGCATTGAACTCCCGGCCCTGGGTCAGCCAGTCGTTGACCAGGGTCATGCCCCTGTCACGCAACCAAATGCCGGTCTGTTCCTGCTCGATCTTGATGTCCGGGTACTTGGCCAGCACTTCCTTCACGCCCTTGGTGCGATTGGTGGTGGAGTTGTTCGCCAGGTCACCCAAAAGGATCACGATCTTGCCCTTGCCGCCGAGTTTTTCGGCGATGTATTGCATTTGCAGGCGGCCGGCCTCGACGTCATCGGAGGTCACGGCCACCACGTCCTTGGGCAAGTCTTTCTGGTCGGGGCGGCGGTTGACGAACACCAGCGGTATACCCGCCTTGGTGGCGGCACTGATGATGTTCTTGGTCGACGCGGTATCGACCGGGTTGACGATAATCGCGTCGACCTTCTGGCTGATGAAGTTCTCGACCTGGCTCAATTGCTTGACCACATCGGCGCGGGCATCTTCGAATTGCAGCTGCACGCCATCACCTTTTGGATAGGACTTGGCTTGCTTATCCATATCCTCGCGCAGGTAGGTGAGGAAGGTGTCATCGAACGCGGACATCGTCACGCCCACCTTGAGATCGGCGGCGCCGACAACGCCACTGGCCAGCAGCATGGACAAGGCCAGGGCGGTAAAACGGATCGGGGTCTTCATGAACGGTCTGTCTCCACTTTCTTGTTGGTTTTCTTCGACGTTGCGTTGATCAGGACTCGGCTGTCAGTCGCACCACCGGCGCGCCTGGAATGCAGCACACCAGCGCGCCCTGGTTTTCGACGCACAGCACATTCAGGAAGGAGAAGTAGAACGGCCGGGCGCGGGGCAGTCCGCTTGGCGCTTGGAGGGGGCGTAAAACTCGCAGTACAGCGTTGAAGATTTTCATCTGACGGTACCTGGTTGTTTTTGATCTTGTTTTTGTTGAGTCGCCCGTAGGTTCCGGGACGTACTTTATGCAACCTGGAAAAGACTGTATTAGAAAATAATTTCCATATCAACCTGTTTTAGAATTTTATTCTATTTTCGTCGAAACCACCTGCTGGCGCTCGGCACTCAGGCGCGCGGCGTCCAATATACGGGTGGTTTCCAGGGCGTCATAGGCATTGACCGGCAGCGGCCCCTGCCCCACCACGGCCGCTTGCAACTGCCGATAGAATTGGGGCCAGCAGCCCTTCTCCGACGGCACCCGCTCACGCTCCGGCCCTTGCTCAAACCAGCCCCAGCGTCGATGCTCCTCGGCGCCCCAGTGTTCACCTTCGGTTTTCGGTGACTTGCCGGCCAGCAGCGCTTCTTCCTGGCCATCCAATCCGTCGACGGTGTAGCAGCCCAGGCTGCCACTGACGCGAAATCGCGGCGCCTGGCTGTTCTGCAACGCGTTGCCCCACAGGTGCGAAATCACGCCATTGGCATGGGTGAGGGAGACAAAGAAGCCGTGGTCCACCGTGGGATGTTCTGGTGTGTAGTGCAATTGAGCGAACACCCGCTCCACCGGGCCGAACAGTTGCAACGCCTGGTCCACCAGATGGCTGCCCAGGTCACGCAGCCAGCCGCCACCGCTGGCATTGCCCACGGCCTGCGGACTGTAACGTTCCACGCGGGATTCAAAGCGGGTGATGGTGCCCAGGGCGCCAGCGTCGATCAGTTTGCGCAGGGTCAGGTAATCCGAATCCCAGCGCCGATTCTGGTAGACGCTGAGCAGCGAGCCCTGGCGCTCGGCAGCGGTAATCAGGGCCTGGGCTTGTTCGGCATTGGCGGCAAAGGGTTTATCGCTGACCACCGCTACCCCGTGCTCGATGGCTTCCAGCACCAGGGCCGGGCGACCTTTGAGGGTGGTGGAAATCACCAGGGCATCGACGCCGGCTTCGACGATCTGGCCGATGGAGTCGAAGGCTTTGACACCCGGAAGGTCAGTACTCAGTTGCTTGCGACGTTCGGGTGAACGCGTCACCACGCCGACAAAGGTGGCGCCAGGCAGGGTGGCAATCAACGGCGCATGAAAAAAGCGCCCGCCGTGGCCGTAGCCCACTAGTCCGATTCGCATGCTCAACTCCAGAATTGATTTGGAAACCCAATCAACTGTGGGAGCTGGCTTGCCTGCGATAGCAGTGAGTCAGGCAATCAATCTGTCACTGATAGACCGCTATCGCAGGCAAGCCAGCTCCCACAGTGTCAACCACTTTTCTGCAGTGAGTTAGCCGTAGAAGCGCGGGCGATCCGGCAGGCTGACTTTCACAATCTGCCCACTGCCCTGGGCTTCAATACACGCATCCGCCGCCACCGCCGCCGCAAACCCATCCCAGGCCGACGGCCCGCCGACCTGCCCGGCCAGCACGCTGTCGATAAACGCCTGCAACTCCACGTCATAGGCACCGATAAACCTATCCTTCCAATCCATCAGGATTGCGTTGGACAGCTTCGCGTCGCTGCGCAGTTGCACCTGAGATGGTTCCGGCAACCTGGCGATGCCGCTCTCCCCTACCACTTCGCACTGGATGTCGTAGCCGTATTGGCAGTTCACAAACACTTCCACGTCGATACGCGTGCCTTTGGCAGTTTCCAGCAGCACGATCTGCGGGTCGCGCAGGTGCGCCAGCGCCTTGCTGGTCTTGCGCGGGAACACCACCTGCACGGACACATAGTCGTCGTTGAGCAGCCAACGCAGCACGTCCAACTCATGGATCAGGGTGTCGGTGATCGCCATGCCGGTGTTGTAGTTCTCGCCCACCGTGGGGTTACGGTGCGCGCAGTGCAGCATTAACGGCTCGCCAATCTGGCCGCTGTCGATCACCGACTTGAGGGCACGATAGCCTTGGTCGTACGGGCGCATGAAACCCACCTGGACCAGGCGCTTACCGTGTGCCACTTCGGCCTCGACAATGTTGCGGCAGCCCTGGGCCGTCACCGCCAGCGGTTTTTCACAGAACACCGGTTTGCCGGCAGCAATCGCGGCCAGCACAAACTCTTCGTGGCTCGGCCCCCAGGACGTCACCAGTACCGCTTCGACCTCTGGCGCGTTGATCAATGCATGGCCGTCCGGGTACACCTCGGCGTCCAGCTTCAAGTCCGCCACCACCTGGGCCGCCTGCTCAAGGTTGATATCGGTGACGGCCACCACCTGGCTGTTGAGCAAGGCCTGGCTGCAACGACGAATATGGTCCCGGCCAATGGCGCCCGTACCAATCACTCCAAGTTTCAAAGACATGCAAACACTCCTCTTGTTGTTAGTACTGCCGGGCCTGGGCCAGGTGTTCATTGAGTTTTTTTGCCGCTGCATTCGTACGTTCACTGGTGGACACTTGGGCCACACCCACCCGCCACCACGACAGGTAGCCGTGGATCATGGTCTTGGGCAGCACCTTGATATCGATCAGCGTGGAGACGCTTTGCGTGCGGGCATCCGCCAACGCCGCTTCCAGCTGTTCCAGCGTGCTGACCTTGTAGGTCTTGCAACCGTAGGCCGCTGCGCTCATGGCGAAGTCCACCGGCACCAGGCCACCGTCGAGCTTGCCGCTCTCGGGGTTGCGGTAGCGGAACTCGGTGCCGAAGCTGTCCATGCCATTGCCAATCTGCAGGTTGTTGATGCAACCGAACGCCATGTTGTCCAACAGCACCACGTTGATCTTGCGACGCTCCTGGATCGAGGTGGCCAGCTCCGAGTGCAGCATCATGTAGGAGCCATCCCCAACCAGGGCGTACACCTCCTTGCTCGGCTCGGCCAGCTTCACACCCAGGGCGGCGTTGATCTCGTAGCCCATGCATGAATAGCCATACTCGACGTGGTAGGTGTTGACGCCCTTGCTGCGCCAGGCACGCTGCAAATCGCCGGGCAGGCTGCCGGCGGCGGCCACGATGATTGCGTCATCGGCCAGGCGTGCATTGAGCACGCCGAGCACAGCGCTCTGGGTCAGGCACGAACCGGTCAGCTCGATGAATTCCCGCAGCACGGCACGGTCCAGGTGGTCGTCGACTTCGGGGACAAACTCATCGCCCTGGTAGTGCACCTGATGCACGCGGTCCACTTCAGCGTCGAATTGCGCCTTGGCGTCGGCGATCTGCTCGCCCCAGCCCGAACGGTAATCGCCCAGGGCATCGGCCAGTGCTTCAAGCGCAACTTTCGCATCGGCCAGCACTTGCACACCGTCCAGCTTCAAAGCATCGCAGGGGCTGATATTGAGGTTGAGAAACTTCACCTCGGGGTGCTTGAACAGCGATTTTGACGAGGTGGTGAAGTCGGTATAACGAGTGCCGATGCCAATAATCAGGTCGGCCTCAGGCGCCAGCAGGTTAGCCGCCAGGCAGCCGGTTTCGCCGATGCCGCCGACGTTCAGCGGATGGCTGGACACCACGGCGCTCTTGCCCGCCTGGGTTTCCGCGAAAGGAATATCGAAACGCTCGGCAAAGGCTTGCAGTGCCTGGTTGGCGCCGGAGTATTTGACCCCGCCGCCGCAAATGATCAGCGGCTTGCGCTTGCCGCGAAACGCAGCCAGCGCATCGCCGATCATGGCGCTGGTGGCCGGGCGTCGGTCGATGCGGTGCACGCGTTTTTGCAGGAAATAGTCGGGGTAGTCCCAGGCTTCGGCTTGTACATCCTGGGGCAAGGCCAGGGTCACCGCGCCGGTTTCAGCCGGGTCGGTCAGCACGCGCATGGCATGGATCGCCGCGGTCATCAGTTGCTCGGGACGGTTGATGCGGTCCCAGTATTTGCTCACGGAGCGGAAGGCGTCGTTGGTGCTGATGCTCAGGTCGTGGAACTGCTCGATCTGCTGCAACACCGGGTCGGGCTGACGGCTAGCATAGACATCGCCGGGCAAGAGCAGCAACGGGATGCGGTTGGCGGTGGCAGTCGCTGCGGCGGTGATCATATTGGCCGCACCCGGCCCGACCGAGGCCGTGCACGCATAGATCTTGCGGCGCAGGTGCTGCTTGGCGAACCCGATAGCAGCGTGGGCCATGCCTTGCTCATTGCGGCCCTGATGCACCACCAGGTCGCCGCTGTCCTGCTCCAGAGCCTGACCGAGGCCCAACACATTGCCATGCCCGAAAATAGTGAAGACCCCGGCGACAAACTTGCTCTGTACGCCGTCGACTTCGATGTATTGGTTGTCCAGGAACTTCACCAGGGCCTGGGCCATGGTCAATCTTGTTGTGGTCATCACTTGCACCTTGTATGAATGCAATTGGAATGTTCAACACCGATCCACTGTGGGAGCTGGCTTGCCTGCGATAGCGGTCTATCAGTTGCACAGGTATTGCCTGACACACCGCTATCGCAGGCAAGCCAGCTCCCACATTTTTGATCGCGTTATGGCAAGGGCTTTTGCAAATACGCCATGCTGCTGCCCAACGCCTGCCGGATATCCGCCAACCCGTGCACGCTTTCGGCAAACGGTTCGAACGACAGATAGCCGCTGTAGCCGGTGCTCAGCAAGGTGTCGATCTGCGCCGCATTCCCGAGGATATCGTCCTCGCCCACCAGCACGCGGTGGCCGTCGCGGATCGAGTCCAGCGGCGCCTCGCGGTCTTCCACCCCGGAGATGTGCACCAGCCCGGTCAGTTCCGGGAAGAACTCATGCTCGCCGGCCAGGTGATGGTGAAAGGTGTCGTGCACCACCCGGAATACATCCAGGCCGCCGATGGCCTTGATTGCATCCACTGCCACGCGCTTGCGGCGCAGGGCGGATACGGTGAAGCCCAGGGGCTCGATAAAACCCAGAATCCCGTACTCGCGCAGGATCAACGCCAGCTCGCTCAACGCCGTGCGCAAACCAGCCGCGCGCTGCGCGTCGTTGCGCGTATCGCCAGGCTGATTGAACGGGCACATCACCAAGCCTTCGGCCCCGCACTCACGGGCGTAGGTGGCCAGTTCGATTGCCTGGGCACGGCGTTCGTCATTCCACACATCGAAGGGGTACAGCGCGTTGATCGACAGCACCTTGATGCCCTGCGCTGCGCACAATTCACGCACGCGGCTGGCGGGTGTGCCGTATTCGATTTCACGGTTCTTGAGGTCGTTGCGGATCTCAATGGCCTCGCAGTTGAGAGCCGCCGCCAACTGGATGAAATCTGGCAGGGACAGGTTGGGGGCGACCATGCGGTTAAGGGCAAAACGTAGCGGCGACTTCATTGTTTTTGTTCTCCGTGCAACACCGTTTACAGGTCCAGCAGCCAGCTGTGCTGCGGGTCGTTATGGAAATGCCAGGCACGCTTGGGGCCGGCCATCACGTTCAGGTAATAAGACTCGTAGCCATACGGCACGCTGACCGGGTGATAGCCCTTGGGCACCACCACCAGGTCACTGTTTTCCACGGCCATCGCCTGGTCGATGCTGCGATCGTCGGTGTACACGCGCTGGAACACGAAGCCCTGAGGCGGGTTGACTTGGTGGTAGTAGGTCTCTTCCAGAAAGCTCTGGTGCGGCAGGTCGTCGGTGTCGTGCTTGTGCGGCGGGTAGCTGGAAGAATGCCCCGACGGCGTGCGCACTTCCACCACCAGCAGCGAATGAGCCGGCTCGCTGTCGGGCAGGATGTCGCACACGTAACGGGTATTGGCGCCTTTGCCGCGCACACTGCGCTTGCACTGCTCGGGGCGGATCAAGCGCGGGGCAAAACCCGTAGCACCCGGCGCTGCGCAGACGGCAATCTGCACGTCGCTCAGGGCCGTGACTCGGGCGTCAGTGCCCGGCGGCAAATAGGCGGCGAACGGTGACTTGTCTTCGAACACCGACTGGCGATCACCGAGGTTCTGCCAACTGAAACCCGAGCCTTCGATCGTCACCCGACCGCTGAGCAGCACCAGGCACAGTTCCTGATCGCCCGCACTGACCGGCAGGGTTTCACCCAGGCTCAGGCGGTACGCGGCAAAGCCTACGTACTCCAGGCGACCCGCCTCCAGGGCAACCATGGTTTGCCCGCGTTTGCTGCTTTTGACCAACAAGCTCATCACTCAAGTCCTCTGGTTGAGAAGCGCACGCAGGGTGTCGTAACCCTTCTTCGCGTAGATATAGCTGGGCGCCACGGCCGGGTCCTGCTCGGCTTCTACCACCAGCCAGCCCTTGTAGTTCGCCGCGAGCAACATATCCAGCAACGGTGCGAAGTCGATATCACCATCGCCGGGCACGGTAAAAGTGCCGTTGACGATGCAGTCCGGGAAGCTCCACATCTGGTTACGCGCCAGTTGCACCACGGGTTTGCGTACATCCTTGAAATGCACATGGCAGACGCGGTCGATATGCTTGCGCAGCACCTCGATGGGTTCGCCGCCGCCCATGTAGCAGTGGCCCGAATCGAACAGCAAGCCGACTTCCGGGCCCGTGCGTTTCATCAACTGGTCGATGTCCTCGGGGGATTCGACGTACGCCCCCATATGGTGGTGATAGGCCAGGCGCACGCCCTGGGACAAGGTGAAACGCGCCAGCTCGGTAAGCTTGTCGGCGTAAGCCTGCCAGGCCTGTTCACTGTGAAAACGCGGGCGTTCGATCAGGCGGATGCGCGAGCCCTGGATCGAGTCGGCCACTTCGCCGTACACCAGCACCGAGGCGCCGTTGTGTTTGAGCAGTTCGACATGGGCGGCAATCGCCTCGATTTCTTCAGCCACCGAACAGTGGGCCAGACGGCTGGAGTACCAACCGGACACCAGCGCCAGGTCATAAGGACGCAGCACGTCAGCGACGCCCTTGGCATCCTTGGGGAATTTGCCGTTGAGTTCAAAACCTTCGTAGCCGATGTCCTTGCCTTCGCTCAGGGCCGTGCTCAGCGGGGTCTCACCGCCGAGGGCCGGGAGGTCGTCGTTGCTCCAGGAGATCGGGTTGATGCCAATTCGGATTGCGGGCATGGCTGCACCTTTTGTTTTTATCTTCAGAATTCACTGGGATCTGCTTTGTGTGGGAGCTGGCTTGCCTGCGATAGCAGTGTGTCAGGCAGTACATTTGCAACTGATAGATTGCTATCGCAGACAAGCCAGCTCCCACATTTGATCGTATTTACCGTCGGGCGCTGAGCCAGGCATTGATGAGCTGTTCGAAGGTCGCCTGCACCTGCTGGATCAGCGTTTCATCATCAATCTCCCCCGCCATCCACGCCCGGCTCGGCTCGTGGAAGATCGTGCGGCCCACGGCAAACCCACGGCATGTGCTGCTCTGGCTGGCTTGCTTGAAGCCATCGGCGAGAAACTCGGGGGAAGCATTCAGGCCCAGCAACACCACGCCACGGCAGTAGGGGTCGCGCTCCTGGATCAGTTCGTCGAGCTTTTTCCAGTCTGCGGCCGATTGGGTTTCGATCTTCCACCAGGCCGGGTAAATGCCAAGGTTGTACAGGCGCTTGAGGCTGCGGTAGAGCACGTCCGGGTAGGTGGACGGGTGATCCTTGGGTGGGATGACTTCCAGCAGCAGTTCGTGGCCACTGACCAGCGACGCCTCGTACACCGCCTTGAGTTGCGCTTCCTGTTCCAGGCGCAGCATCGGCTCGTCATCGGGGTGAAATTGCACCAGGCACTTGATGATCTGTTCCTGGGGCCAGGCAATCAGGTTGCTGCCGATCGAACGCCCGTGCTCGAACGCCAGGGGCCGCGAGTTCTGCACTTCCACCGGGCGAGCGATCCACCAGCCGCGACCGCTGGCGGCGTTGAGTGCATCCTGGCCAAAGCGTTGGTCGGCGAGCAGGCCCACATCCGCCTCGACGCCCTGCTCGGTGAGTTTTCGCTCGACGCGTTCGATGGCCTGGATAAACAACTGCTTGATGTCGCTGATACGCTCAGGGGCCTGGCCGCCTTTTTGCGCCAGCTCCACCAATTGCCAGCGGTGGTCGAAGGCAAAGACGAACAGTTGCTTCCAGGCTTTGCGCGGCACCGTGACACGGTGCAGGCGTTGCAGGGTCACGTCCTGGTCCGGCCGGGTGATGGGCACGGGGCTGTTGAACAGGTAATCGAGTTCGGCGGGGGTCGGCATCGCTGGCGCACAGGCGTGGCGCGATACCACCAGGCCGCCACAGGCATTGGCCAACTGGCTGCAACGCTCATCGCTGGCGTCATTGATCCAGCCGCTGAGGAAGCCCGACATAAAAGCATCACCGGCACCCAACACGTTGAGCACTTCAACCCGCACGCCAGGATAGATGGCCCCGTCTTCCAGGCGCGCCGGAATTGCGCCGTGAATCACCGTGCAGCCCTGAGGGCCGAGCTTGACCACCAGGGTGGCCGGGGTCAGTTCACGCACGGTGCGCAGGGCCGTGAGCAGGTCTTCACTGCCGCCGGCAATCAGGAACTCCTCCTCGGTGCCGACGATCAGGTCGAAACGCGGCAGGATCTTCTGCACATGCTGGCTCACATTCTGGTCGGCGACGAAACGGGTTTCACCATCGGCCTTGCCTGCCAAGCCCCACAACACAGGGCGGTAGTCGATGTCCAGCACGCGCTTGACGTTGTGCCTGGCCGCGTAATCCAGGGCCTGGAGGCTGGCTTTGTACACGCCGTCGGTGGAGAAATGCGTACCGGTGATCAACAGCGCTTTGCTGGAGGCAATAAAGGCTTCGCTGATGTCTTCGGCGCGCAGGGCCATGTCGGCGCAGTTTTCGCGGTAGAACACCAGAGGGAAGGTTTCGCGGTCCTTGAGGCCCAGCAGCACCAGGGCGGTGAGGCGCTCCGGGTCGACCTTGATGCCGCTGACATCACAGCCTTCACGGGCCAGAGATTCCACCAGGAAACGGCCCATATGGTCATCACCCACCCTGCTCAGCATCGCCGACTTGAGCCCAAGCCTGGCCGTGCCGAAAGCGATATTGGCGGAAGAACCGCCCAGATACTTGGCGAAGCTGGTCACATCCTCAAGCCGCGCACCGACTTGCTGCGCATAAAGATCGACGCCCAGGCGCCCGAGGCAAATCAGATCCAATTGACGCCCACTGGCAAAACGAGTCTGGCCCATGCTGGCTCCTGTTATTTTTATCAGCCTGCGTTGTGCCGCCGTGGCGACGGCAAACGCTCTTGGTGGGAGCAGACTAGAACGTCCGCTGGCAGCAATCAATATTTATTCCATAATTATTTTTAGTGGAATATTTTTTCCAATACCTCAGGATAGTGGCACGCCAGCGCCCATGCATCGTTTCAGCAGACCACGCGGGCCGTGATGCCGGGGTATTTTT
Source organism: Pseudomonas sp. NBRC 111138 (assembly GCF_001320835.1). Taxonomy (NCBI): domain Bacteria; kingdom Pseudomonadati; phylum Pseudomonadota; class Gammaproteobacteria; order Pseudomonadales; family Pseudomonadaceae; genus Pseudomonas; species Pseudomonas sp. NBRC 111138. The sequence goes on from NZ_BCBO01000047.1 coordinate 57,902, forward strand.
TTGCGCCTACCCTGTAGACTTGCGCCACCTATCAGCGCATCAGACGAACACGCCAGAAGGATTGCCCATGTCCCGCACCGATCCCGAGACCACACTGGAAGAAACTATCGCCAGCCCTCCGATCAATGCCGAACGCCTGTTGCAGCTGATCACCGACGAATACGAGAGCCTGCCGCGCCAGCTCAAGCGTATCGCCAGCTACATGAGTCAGCAGAGTGACCGGATCATGGTCGACCGGATCAGCGACATCGCCCGGGAATGCGAAGTGCACCCTTCGGCCATCGTGCGGTTTTCCCAGCGCTTCGGTTTCAGCGGGTTCAGTGAGATGCAGGCGCTGTTTCGCGAGGCGTATACGCACAAGACCACGCCGGTGCAAAACTACCAGCAGCGCATTCGCAGCATGATCGCCAACAAGTCCCAGAAGGCCAGCGGAGGCGACCTGGCGCGCGAGTGCGTCAACGCCACCCTGTCGGGCATCGAACGCTTGGGGCTGGAGTTGGACGACGCTGCCTTCGAGAAAGCCGTGGACCTGGTAGTCAATGCCGACAACATCTACGTGGTCGGCGTGCGCCGCTCCTTTGCGGTGGCCGACTACCTGGTCTACAACCTGCAGCACACCAACAAGCGCATCCACCTGATCTCGGGGCTAGGCGGCAGTTATCGCGAGCAGATGCGCAGCGTGCGCGCCAATGACCTGGTGATAGCCATCAGCTTCACGCCCTACGGCAAAGAGACCCAGCACTGCCTGCGCATCGCGCAGCATCACCAGGCCAAGACCCTGATCATCACCGACAGCAACCTGTCGCCCCTGGCCAAGCGGGCGAATGCGGTGTTGTTGGTCAATGAAGGTTCCTCGTTTGCTTTCCGCTCGCTGAGCGCCACGCTGTGCCTGTGCCAGGCGCTGTTTATTGCGGTGGCGTATCGGTTGGAACTCAAGGTGGATGAGATTCACGAACAGGTCGGGTTCGACGACTGAACCTCCAACTGTAGGAGCGAGCTTGCTCGCGAAAAACGCAAGAACGCCGCGGCCATTTTGAATGAACGCGGCGCCCAGCAGTTCTTCGCGAGCAAGCTCGCTCCTACAATTAGTGCATGAAAATCGCGATCAGGATGATCACCGGAATCGGCACGCCGAGGAACCACAGCAGTAATGAGCGCATCATGTTCTCCTTGAATTAACGAACGTAGTTTTCGGTTTCGACATACACCACGGCATCCCGGCGGCGACCGCCGAAGGTGGCGGCGAAGCTGGCGAAGAACGCACCGATGAGCAGGGCCACGAAGGTCCACAGCGAGGTGTAGGCCGCTACTTTCGCAGCGGTGTCAGCGGCTTGTTTGGCTTTGAGCTTGGCGTCTTCAACGGCCTTGCGCGCGTCGCCATAGACCTTGTCGATACGGGCTTCGGCATCGGCCTGGCTAAGGTTGGTGCGCTGGCTGATCAGTTGGGCCAGGTAGGCGCGATCTTCCGCTGCCAGTTGGCCGTCGTTGCTCAACGTACGCGTCAGGATACGACCGACCACGGCGTGGGCTGCATCATCGCTGACCGCCGCTGGGCGATCATCGCGGAACAGGCTGTCGACGTAATAACCGAAGTCACCACTGTCGGCACCTTTTGCCGCGCTGCCAGCAGCTTGGGTGAGGCCGCTGGCGGCGCCCGATGCCACGCTGGCGCCAGCTTTCACGCCGCCGCTGACCACACTGCTGACCGAGCCGACCACCAGCATCGCCGTGATCAATGTGGCCACTGCCCACGCCAGGAAGCCATGGGCGGTGTCGCGAAAGTACACCTCGTCCCCGTGCATATTGGCCCACTTCACCCGCAAACGACCGGCGATGTAACCGCCCAGGCCCGAAGCAACGATCTGGGTGAACGCTAGCCAGACAATTGTGGAAATGCCAAGGCCCTTGGCGCTGATACCGCTGTCAGCCCAAGGCGACACCGCCGAAAAGCCCAGGCCGAAGCCCAGCAATACCAAGATCAATGACAGTGCAGCCGCCGCAGCGGCACCGGCGAAAATCGCCCCCCAGGAAACCCCGGAGAGCGTGCTTGACTCTTGCAGCGTGGTTGAGGATGTGATCATTGTTGTTTTGCTCCAGGCACGAAAAATGATGTTACAAGTCTCAAAACGGACAGTGCAGGCAGCGTGCCAGCGGCGATTAAAATTAAATTCCTTTAATTTCAATGATTTATTTAAATTGAACTTAGCCAGATCATGCAGGTTGCAATAAACGGCGATATTAGGCGGGCGTAATGCACTCCCCTGTGGGAGCTGGCTTGCCTGCGATAGCGGCATGACCGCCAACGAATATGCCAGCAGGTAAGCCGCCATCGCAGGCAAGCCAGCTCCCACAGGGCGATGTCGGTTTGAAGAAGATGAAGTTTTATTTAGGAAACATTCAGCAACTTCTTGGCAAAATGTCGTCACTTCTAGTGTGAACGCTCACCAGGTAATCCTATGACCCGCATTTTGACCATCGAGGATGACGCCGTAACGGCCCGCGAGATTGTCGCCGAGCTGAGTAGCCATGGACTGGACGTAGATTGGGTGGACAACGGCCGCGAGGGCCTGGTCCGTGCCGTGAGTGGGGATTACGACCTGATCACCCTCGACCGCATGCTGCCCGAGCTGGATGGCCTGGCCATCGTCACCACGTTGCGCACCATTGGGGTGTCTACGCCGATCCTGATGATCAGCGCCCTCTCCGATGTCGACGAGCGCGTGCGCGGCCTGCGTGCCGGCGGTGATGACTACCTGACCAAGCCGTTCGCCTCGGATGAAATGGCCGCCCGTGTCGAGGTGCTGCTGCGGCGTAAAAGCACCGTTCAGGAATTCGAAACCGCTCTGCGCGTGGCCGACCTGGAACTGAACCTGATCAGCCGCGAAGCCAGCCGGGCCGACCAGCCGCTGACGCTGCTGCCCACTGAATACAAACTGCTGGAATTCCTGATGCGCAACACCGGGCAGATCCTGTCGCGGATGATGATTTTCGAGGAAGTCTGGGGCTATCACTTCGACCCCGGCACCAACCTGATCGACGTGCACATCGGCCGTCTGCGCAAGAAAATCGACCCACCGGGCCTCACGCCGCTGATCCGCACGGTACGAGGCTCGGGCTATGTCATTGCTGAACCCCTCTAAAGGCTGGCGCTCTTCCAGCAGCCGCTTGCTGGCGCTGTACAGTTCGTTGTTCGTGGCGTGGAGTTGCATCCTCATGGGGGTGCTGTACTACGAGGTCTCAGGCTACCTCAGCGACTTGTCGCGCCATTCCCTGTTGCAGCGCCAGCATCTTTTCCAGCGTTTCGACGGCGAAGAACTGGTGGAAGCGCTGACCACCAGCATGACCTTCGACATGAAGGGTGTTGACGCCTATGGCCTGTTCGATGAGCAATTTCGCCCCTTGAGCGGGCCGATCCGCGCCGTACCACCCGACCTGCCGCTGGATGGCAAGATTTACGCCCTGACCAATTGCGTGCAATCCGATGACCCCAAACTGCCCAAGGACAGCTGCGACGCCGTGGCCACCCACACCGAAGACGGCCGCTGGCTGGTGTTGGTACGCGCCAACGGCTCGTTGTTCGGGGTAACGCGGATTATCTGGCACGCCCTGCTGTGGGCGCTGTCCTTGACCATCATTCCTGGCGCTGCCGGCTGGCACCTGCTGCGCCGCCGCCCGTTGCGGCGCATTCGCGGGATCCAGGCCAGCGCCGAGGCCATCGTCGCCGGCGACCTCACGCACCGGTTGCCGCTGTCCAACCGGCGCGACGAGCTGGACATGCTCGCCGCCATCGTCAATGCCATGCTCGACCGCATCGAAAAACTGATGAACGAGGTCAAGGGCGTGTGCGACAACATCGCCCACGACCTGCGCACCCCGCTCACTCGCTTGCGCGCCCAGCTTTACCGCATCAAGCAACAAGCCGAGGAAGACTCGGCCCACGCGGTAAAACTCGATGACGCCATCGCCGAAACCGACACGCTGATGGCGCGTTTTCGCGGGTTGCTGCGCATCTCGGAACTGGAAGACCATCAGCGTCGCTCAGGCTTCCTGGTGCTGGACCCGCTGCCGTTGCTGCGCGAACTGCATGATTTCTACCTGCCCCTGGCCGAAGAAGGCGAACTGGAGTTGGTGCTGCAGGCGCCTGACTCACTGCCGTGGATTACCGGTGACCGTGCGCTGTTGTTTGAAGCCCTGGCCAACCTGCTGAGTAACTCGATCAAGTTCACCCCGCCCAATGGCAAGGTGATCCTGCGAGCAGTCAACGACCTTGGGAGTACGCGCATCGAAGTGCTCGACTCCGGGCCAGGCATTCCAGCTGCCGAGCGCGCGTCGGTGTTCCAACGTTTCTATCGGGTCGATGAGAGTGATCAGCAAGGCGGCTTTGGGCTGGGCCTGTCGATTGTGGCGGCGATCATCAACTTGCATGGCTTCAAGCTGGAGGTCGGCACCAGTGAGTTGGGCGGCGCCCGCCTGGTGCTGGAATGCCGCCAGCAACTGATGCCGGAATAGAACGTAGGAGCGAGCTTGCTCGCGAAAAACTCACAGACGCCGCGTTCATTCAGGAAGCACGCGTTATCGTTGGCGTTTTTCGCGAGCAAGCTCGCTCCTACATTCATATCAAGCCATCTGACGCTATAACACGCTGCCCATGGCCTTGATCAACACCGGGTCACGCGCATAAATATCCGGCGCGTACACCAACTCGCCCTGGCGATCCACTTCTACCGTCCAATACCCCAACAGCACCGGTACCGGCGTGGCGAGCCTGAATTCATGGGTTTCGCCGGTCGCCAGCAGCTCATCGGTGCGGGTGCGTTCGGCGGGCGTTACGAGCAGATCGCGCAATAACAACGGTTGCTCGACCCGCACGCATCCCGAACTGAACGCCCGTGGGCCCTTGGTGAACAAGGGCTGGCTGGGGGTGTCATGCAGGTACACCGAATACGGATTGGGAAAGCGCATCACAATCTTGCCCAGCGGGTTACGCGGGCCGGCCTGCTGGCGCAGCAGGATATTGCCGGGGCGTGCCCAGTCGACTTGGTCGGGGGTCAATGGGTGACCTTCGGCGTCGAGCACCTGCAGGTTCTGCTGGCGCAGGTATTCAGGGTTGAGACGGATGGCGGGCAGCTTGTCCTCACGCATGATGGTCGGCGGGATGGTCCAGGTGGGGTTGAGGGTCAGCCGAGTGATGCGCGACTTGAGCAGTGGTGTCTGGCGTTCGGCACGGCCTACTTGCAGGCGGGTTTGCCACACCGGGATGCCGCTCTGATACACGCTCAGTTGTGCGGCGGCCACATTGACCACGACACCTTCAGGCTCCAGGTCCTGGGCCAGCCAGCGGAAGCGCTCCAGGTTGATGCGCAGCTGTTCACGACGCACCGCCGGGCTGATATTGAGTTCGGCCACGGTGCCGGCGCCGACCACGCCGTCGGCCTGCAACGAGTGGCTGAGCTGAAACGCTTTCACCGCTTTGACCAGTTCGCCCTGGTATTGCTTGCCGTTGCCACTGGGCAACTGAGCCAGGTAGCCACCGCTGTGCAGGCGCCGCGCCAGTTCCGGCACGCGGGGGTCGTTCATCCCCGGGCGCAACAACGCGCCCTCGGCGACCGGGTCCCAATGGGGCAGCGGTTGCTGGCGCACGCCGGCGTAGGCATTGCGCAGGCTGCGATACAAATCAGCGCTGGGCCGCGCCTGATCGAAGGCTTGGGCCATGTCTTGCAGGCCGGTGGCGGCGAACGCCAGTACCTCGGCATTAGGATCGCCACTGGGCGGCTGTGAATGCCATAGAGGCTCAAAGCGCGATTGCTGCAGGCGCCCGTAATGCAAATCCTGCAGGGCTTGCAGGTACTGCTGGCTGTTGGCGATATCGCTGCACAGCACGTTGGCCGTGGCATCCGCCGCAGGCAAGCTATAGTGGGTGGGGTCCAGGCCATCGTCGGCAAGCATCAGCAACTGGCTGTGCAAGGCTTGCCGGCGTTCGTCAGCCGACCATAGCGGGGCATCGCCCTGCTGCAGGTAAAAGGCTTGCAGGCGCACCAACGCGGCGGCATCGATACGCGGCGCAAGGTGCGGGCAGACACTGGTCAACTGGGCCAACGCCTGTTGCAGTGGCGCCAGCGCGACCGGTGCAGGGGTGGTGACGGGCAATGGCTCCACCGGCAGCGTTTCGGCTGTAGCGACCAATGGTGCAACGAGCAGGCAAATGCTCAAGTAACATGCGTGTTTTTTGAACAATTGACTTAGCTCCACTCCACAGCGGGGACTCGACTGTAGATGCTGACTTTTATACGCCTGCTCAGGCTAACCAGCCTGGGCTTGATCACTGGGTGCCTGGCTTTATTGAGCAATGTTGCGCTCGCCGCCAATGGCACCTCTCCTTCCCTGTATAGCAGCCTGGCGCGCTCGGCTCCAGAACTCAATCCCACCGTGCTGAAAAGCGCCCTGAGCGCCGTACAGTGCGCGGTCAATAACGGCGAGGAACGTTCCGATCGCCTAGCGGTTATTGACTACTCCCAGCCCTCGACCGCCCGTCGCCTGTGGATCTTCGACCTGCGCAAAAAGACCCTGGTATTACGCGACCTGGTGGCCCACGGCGCCAAGTCCGGGGAAAACTTCGCCACCCAGTTCTCCAACCTCGAGGGCAGCCACCAGTCGAGCCTGGGCTTGTTCCGCACCCAGGAAAGCTACCTGGGCGCCCATGGCTACTCGCTGCGCATGGACGGTCTGGAACCCGGCTTCAATGACCAGGCACGCGACCGCGCCATCGTGATTCATGCCGCCGACTACGTCAGCCCTTTGTGGAGCAAGCGCGAAGGCCGCATCGGCCGCAGCCAGGGTTGCCCGGCCGTGCGCCCGCAAGTTGCCCGTCAAGTGGTGGACAAGCTCAAGGACGGGCAGTTCATGTTTTCGTGGTACCCCGACCAGCGCTGGCTGAAGTCGTCGACCTACCTCAATTGCAAACCCCAACAGGTGGCGAGTAGTCGTACAATCCGTGGCGGATAGCCTGTCCCCATAGATAAAAGAGAGCGTCGCATGCTTCTACACACCTCCACCTGGATCGAAATCGGGCAGTTCCTGGAACGCAGCCGCACGGTGGTGATTCCCATCGGTTCCAACGAGCAACATGGCCCCACCGGCCTGCTGGGCACGGACTGGATGTGCCCGGAGATCATCGCCCACCACGCCCAGAAGCACGCCGATATCCTGGTCGGCCCGACCTTCAATATCGGCATGGCTCAACACCACCTGGGCTTTCCCGGCACCATCTCCCTGCGCCCTTCCACCTTTATCGCCGCAATTGGCGACTGGGTGCGCTCGTTGGCCGGGCATGGTTTCGAAAAGATCCTGTTCCTGAACGGCCACGGCGGCAACATCGCCACGATTGAAGCGGCGTTCTCCGAGCTGTACGCCGAAGCCAGCTTCGCCCGCCGCCCGGCCGGGTTCGCGCTGAAGCTCGTGAACTGGTGGGACCTGGAAGGCGTCACTGACCTAGCCCAGCGTCAATTCCCGGTCGGGCATGGCAGCCACGCCACGCCGTCGGAAATTGCTGTGACGCAGTGGGCGTATCCGGACGCGATCAAGTCTGCCGACTACTCACCACGAATTGCCAACACCGGCCCGATCCGCGAGGCCCTGGACTTCCGGGCGCGCTTCCCTGACGGCCGCATGGGCTCGGACCCGGCGTTGGCTACTGTGGAGAAAGGCGGTGAGTTGGTGGCATTGGCGGCGCAGGGATTGGTCAAGACTGTCGACAGCTTCAGCAACGAAGCCAAACCCTGATCCAAATGGGGCCAATACCCTGTAGGAGCGAGCTTGCTCGCGAAAAAATCATAGGCGCCGCGTTTATTCAGGGGGCGCGCGTTACCGTTGACGTCTTTCGCGAGCAAGCTCGCTCCTACAGGGTGTCAGAAGTTGCCCCCGCCCACCTTTGGATTTGCGTTGTGCCTGGGTTTATCTGCAATCCTGTGCGGCCTGCTCCAGCCGCGATGGCTTGATCGCCGAAGCCAGCGGCTTGCGCTCGTACAGGAAGACCTTGGTGCCGTCCTGGGACTTGTAGGCCTCCAGCACATCATCGGCGGCAATCTTGCTGGTCAGCAGCACCTTGGCGTGGCGCGAGTTCTGGGTGACGGTCGAGGTGATGCCGTGCTTTTCCAGCTTGGGCAACACGCATTGCACATAGCCGTCGGGGGTCTTGTTGGTTTGCAGGGTCAGTGATGGGGCATTTGGCGCCGTGATACAGCCGGTCAGCAATAACGAAGCACAAGCCAGGGCCGGGGCGAAGAAAGAGCGCATAAACATTCCTGAAAATAACCAAATAGGGTTCACAACCATTCGCGGGTCAACCTGCGCGAACCAGGGCCTTGAGCGACGCATCGAACTGCTTCAGGGCATCTTGCTGTACATCGCGTTGTTGCTCGATCAGTGCAGCAATCTCCGGCGCCGCCTTGTCGTGCACCCACACTGACGGCACGTGCTTGTCCACCGAGCCTTCGGCCTTGGCGATAAACTGCAGGTTCGCGTCGTAGAAGCGTGCGACAAAGCGTGCTTCGACCCGGTCATTACGCTGGGTCAGCAATTGGTTATGGGTATCGAGCACCACCACCACATCCGGGTGCGCCTGCACCAGGGCATCCAGGCTGCTATAAACCGTCACCGAGAAAAAAGTGCCCTGCAACGAGTGCATCAACCAGTCGATCGCCAGTTCCGGGTCGGAGCTGTTGACGAACGCCTCGCGAATCCGCCCATCCAAGGCATCCTTGGCGCCGTTCAGCGCCATGGCGTGGTAGCGTTCAAGGTAGCTGAGGTTGTCGCGGGTGTTTTCGCTGAACAACACCCCCACCGACTGGGCACGCTGCAGAGAGTCTACGCTACCCACCAGTGGCAGCAAATGGCCTGTACGCACGTCATCGGCCATCGCCGGGGTGGTCATGACCGCGGTGCCCAGCATCAGGGCCATCAAAGCCAACTGGATAATCGTCCTCATCGCGCATTTTCCTTGAGCTGCGTCTCGATGTGCAGATTCTGCGCGTTTGGCGAAAAAACAGAACTTGTGATCCTTGATGGTGACTATCATTTGAACCGATAGTGTCAGGCCGCCCATAAAATCTATAAGGACCCGCCATGAAGCCCTACCAGAAAATCTTCGATCGTATTCGCGAGGCAGTCCTGCCAGAGTTTCGCGAGCGAGTCGCCGACTACCTGGTCGAGTACGAAACCGTGCTGCTGGACTCACACGCCGACGCCGCAAAAGGCAGCGCCAGCGCCGAGCAACTGCGCGGCTACTTGCGTGGTTTGAACACCATGCGCGTGTTGGGCATGGCCGATTGGGAAGACCTCGACCGGCGCGTTGCCCAGCAGGCAGAGCTAGAGCGCGGGCCGTCGCAGCTCGACCCACTCGCGCACTGACGGCCGCTGCCACTGGCGTTGCGCGTAGGCCACCAGCTGCGCTGGCATGGCGTCACCGTTGAGGATCAGACGATTGAGCATCACCGCCAGGTCCACATCGGCAATCGACCACTGGCCGCACAGGTACTCGCGGTTATCCGCCAGCAAGGCTTGCGCCGCGGTGATCAACTTGGTCGCGGCGGCTTGAGCCTCTGCTGACAACGGCGGCCTCTTCTGCCCGCAGAACACCACCAGCGTCGAGCGCTCCTGGCGAATCGGCAGCAGGTCGCTGCGCAACCACGCTTGAACCTGTCGCGCCCTCGCCCGCTGCTGCACATCCGCCGGGTACACGCGGGTCTCAGGGTAGGCCTGGTCCAGGTACTCGGTGATGGCCGAAGACTCCGACAGCGCAAAATCACCGTCTACCAGGGTCGGCACTCGCTGGGTCAGGGAGCGTTGGACGTAATCTGCCGCCTGGTTCTGCCCGGCATCGAGGTCCAGGGTGAGGGTCTCGAACGCCAGGCCTTTTTCGCGCAAGGCGACAAACACCGACATGGCATAGGGGCTGGTGAACAGCGAATCAACGTAGAGGTGCAGCGGGCCTTGGCTCATGGACAATCTCCTGGTGTGAGGCATCACGCTACGAGATCAGGGCCGATAAAGACAATGCAGGGTTTTTATGGGGGCATTCCTGGCAGGAATAGCGCGGCTAGTGGCAATATTATGGCTCACGCTGATTTTCAAGGAAGGAACAGCACATGAAACAAGCAGTTGTGGTTATCCACGGCATTGGCGAACAGCGCCCAATGGACACCTTGCGCGGCTTTGTCGAGGCGATGATCCCCACGGACACCCCCGATGGCACACCTCTGTACTGGAGCAAGCCGGATCGGCTGTCGCGCAACTTCGACCTGCGCGTACTGAAGGCCTCGGGCCGTACCTCGACGGATTTCTATGAGTACTACTGGGCCCACAAGATGCAGGGCACCAAGTTCGGCCATCTGCTGGGCTGGCTGTGGGACATCTTCAAGCGCCCGCGTCGCGACATTCCCGAGGCCATCGTGCCGATCTGGCGCAGCACGCGCTGGACGGTGCTGGTGTTATTGCTGCTGGTTGCCAGCGGTACATTGGCCACGGCCTGGGGCCAATTGCCCCTTAGCGACAACCCCTTCGCGCTGATTCCCCTGCTGCTCGCGGCAATGGGACTGGCGCTGCGCTATTCGGCGCTGGCCTACCTGGGAGACGCCGCACGCTACCTCAGCCCCAACCCGCAAAACGTGATGGTGCGCGAGCAGATCCGTGCTGATGGTGTCGACCTGCTGCGCGCTCTGCACAATCAGGGTGACTACGAGCGCATCATCGTCGTGGGCCACAGTTTGGGCAGCGTGATTGCCTATGACATCGTCGGCTACCTCTGGCATGAGTACCACGACAAACTGACCCAACTGACCCCCAGCAACCGTGAGCTGGCAGCCCGTTATGCCAACCGCGAACCGCTGCAACCGGTGGTCAAGGAGGCCCTGCCCGCAGCCGGCGCCTTGCTGGACGGCAGCCTAAGCAGCCTGTTGAATTTTCGTCAGCAACAGACCGAAGCTTTTGCCGAACAGCGCGGCCTGGGCAACCCCTGGCGCATCACCGACCTAGTCACGGTCGGCAGCCCGATGGCCCACGCCAGCCTGTTGCTGGGCCGCAGCGTCAGTGACTTCAAACAGCGCATGGGACGCCGCGAAGCCCCGGCCTGCCCGCCGACCGAAGACACCCAAGGCTACGGCTACAACGCCCGCCAACCGCTGATGCTCGGCCAAAAGCCCTTCACCCCGCACTACCTGCACCACGCCGCAGCCTTTGCCGTCACGCGCTGGACCAACCTGTACTTCCCTGCCCCCTTCGGCCTGTTCGGCGACATCGTCAGCGGCCCGGTCAAGCCCGTGATGGGCGGCGGCGTGCTGGACTTGCCGGTGACCGTGGGCAACGGCAAAGGCTGGCTGGCCAAGTCCTGGCTCAGCCATACTCACTATTGGAGCGAACGCGGCGGTGCCCAGGGTTACCTCGACGCACTGGGCAAGGATGAACAGGCGATCACCCAAGGCCCGCGTCCTTCAGCCACTGAAGCGTTGCGGTGGGCGATAGACCTCAAGGGCGTGCGGCGGTTTCGCCGTGTCGCCACCCAGCAGAGCCTGGCGCCAGAACACGCCTAACCGGCGAAGCCACCGGCCTTGAGGAAGGCGAGTTCTTCATCGGTGCTCGCCCTGCCCAACACCCCATTACGATGGGGAAACCGCCCGAACCGCTCGATGATGTCGGCATGCTCCTTGGCCCAGTGGTAGGTGCTGGCATCCAACTGCTGGTTCAGGGCCAGGGAGCGTTGCTGGTCCTGCGGGTCTTCCGAATGTTCAAAAGGCAAATAGCAGAACGCGCGCAACTGAGGTTCAACCTGTTGATCCAATCCCGCGTCCACCATCTTTCGCGCATAAAACCGCGCCAGCGGGTCGGTGGCGAACATATGCGCCGTGCCGCGAAAGGCGTTGCGCGGGTACTGATCCAGCAGGATCAATAACGCCAGCGCGCCATCCGCCGTGGTCAACCAACCTTCGAGTTCACGCCGTGCAGCCTGCATATGAGCCGCGTTGAATCTATCGCGAAAGTCCCTATCGAACCCCTCGTCCTTGGCGAACCAACGCTTGGGCCCCGCCTGTTTCCAGAACGCGATTACAGCTTCGGCCGAGTGTGGGGTCATGCTTGTCATCAGCGCCTCGCTTAATGTTATAGAATAACGTCAATATTTTGCCTGCGTGTGATCCTTAACTTATGACTGACGCTATGACTTTACGCAAACGCCTGCTGTCCATCGACGCCCTGCGCGGCCTGGTGATCCTGTTCATGTTGCTGGACCACGTGCGTGAAACCTTCCTGCTGCACCGCCAGGTCAGCGACCCCATGAGCATAGACAGCACCGAGCCTGCGTTGTTTTTCAGCCGCACCCTGGCTCACTTGTGTGCGCCGGTGTTTGTGCTGCTCACCGGTTTGTCGGCTTGGCTGTACGGTCAGAAATATCAAGGTCGTCGCGACGTGTCGGCATTCTTGTTCAAGCGCGGGCTGTTCCTGGTGGTGCTGGAATTCACCCTGGTCAACTTCGCGTGGACCTTCCAACTGCCGCCCAGCGTGATCTACATGCAAGTGATCTGGGCCATCGGCATCAGCATGATCGCCCTCGCCGCGTTGGTCTGGCTACCGCGTGCCTGGCTGATCGGCTTGGCGCTGGTGATTATCGCCGGGCACAACCTGCTCGATGGGCTGCACTTCGCAGCGGGTTCGATGTTGCATGTGCCGTGGGCCATCCTGCATGAACGCACCTGGATTGAAGTCTCTGAAAACCTGCGCCTGCGCACCACCTACCCGGTGCTGCCATGGATCGGTGTGATTGCCCTGGGTTACGGCCTCGGGCCATGGTTTGCCAATGCCACGCTGCCGGCTGTGCGTCAGCGTTATTTACTGGTCGCAGGGGTGGGCGCGTTGGTGGGCTTTGGGTTGTTGCGAGCGCTCAACGGCTATGGCGAGCAGCCTTGGCAGGCGTATGACAGCAGCGTGCTGACGCTGATGAGCTTTTTCAATATCACCAAGTACCCGCCTTCGCTGTTGTTCCTGGCGTTGACCCTGGGGATTGGCTTGCTGTTGCTGCTGGCGTTTGAACGCGCCGGGCATAAGCGCTGGATCGGCGTGCTGGCGGTGTTCGGCGCGGCGCCGATGTTCTTTTATCTGTTGCACCTCTATGTATTGAAAATCCTCTATGTAGCCTGCGTTGCGCTGTTTGGCCTCAACCATGGCACTTACTTTGGCTTCGACGATATCGGTGCGGTGTGGTTGGCAGCGCTGCTGTTGCCGATTGCCCTGTACTTGCCCGTGCGTTGGTTCGCCGGCCTGAAAGCACGGCGGCGGGATCTGGCGTGGCTCAAATACCTCTGACCTGATGCAGGCTAATTGTGCGGGGCGGTGTGTCAGTCACTGAATGTTTAACTGGACCACCGCTTTCGCAGGCAAGCCAGCTCCCACACTGGTTACGCATCGCCCACACAATCAGCGCCTGCCACAGATCCCCTGTGGGAGCGGGCTTGCCCGCGAATGCGGTGTGTCAGCCACTGCTGCTGTGACTGAAAGACCGCATTCGCGAGCAAGCCCGCTCCCACAGTTTTAACCGCGCCAGGCTCAGGAATCAGGCCAGTTCGGCACGCAGTTGCCGAGCGGCGGTGACCATATGAATGAGCGCCGCCTCGGTCTCCGGCCAGCCCCGCGTCTTCAAGCCGCAATCGGGGTTCACCCATAAGCGCTCTGCCGGAATCCGCTTGGCGGCCTTGCGCAGCAAGTTGGCCATTTCCGAGGCATCCGGCACCCGTGGCGAGTGGATGTCGTAGACCCCCGGGCCGATCTCATTCGGGTAGGCGAAGGCTTCGAACGCGTCGAGCAGCTCCATGTCCGAGCGTGAGGTCTCGATGGTGATCACGTCGGCATCCATGGCGGCGATGGACTCGATCACATCGTTGAACTCGCTGTAGCACATGTGGGTGTGGATCTGGGTTTCATCGCCCACGCCACTCGCGCACAAACGAAACACCTCAGTCGCCCAGTCCAGGTAGTGCTGCCACTGCGCCTGGCGCAACGGCAAGCCCTCACGAAAAGCCGCTTCGTCGATCTGCACGATCTTGATGCCGGCCGCTTCCAGGTCCACCACTTCGTCACGAATCGCCAGGGCCAGTTGCCGGGCCTGCACTTCGCGGCTCAGGTCTTCCCGTGGGAACGACCACATCAACATGGTCACCGGGCCTGTGAGCATGCCCTTCATCACCTTGTCGGTGAGGCCTTGGGCATAGCGAATCCACTCCACGGTCATGGCGTTCGGGCGGCTCAGGTCACCGACAATCACTGCGGGTTTCACACAGCGCGAACCATAGCTCTGCACCCAGCCGAACCGGGTGAACGCGTAGCCATCCAGTTGTTCGGCGAAGTACTCGACCATGTCGTTACGCTCGGCTTCACCGTGCACCAACACGTCCAGGCCGAGATTTTCCTGCACCTCGACAGCGTGCTTGATCTCACTGTGCATGGCTTCGATATATTCGGCTTCGCTCAACTTGCCGGCCTTGTACGACTGACGCGCCAGGCGGATCGACGCGGTCTGTGGGAACGAGCCGATGGTGGTGGTCGGGAACAGCGGCAAGTTAAGGCCGGCCCGTTGCTTTTCGATGCGCTGGGCAAACGGCGACTGGCGCTGGCTGTCCCGTGCAGTGATGGCCGCTACACGAGCTTGAACGGCAGGCTTGTGAATGCGTGGCGATGCAGCACGAGCTGCCTGCACCGCGCGGCTCGCAGCCAGGGCGGTGAGTACGCCAGGGGCTTGGGGCTGATCAACGGCCTTGGCCAGTAGCGCCACTTCCGCGCACTTCTGCACGGCGAAGGCCAGCCAGCTTTTCAGCTCGGCATCCAACTGATCTTCCCGCTCCAGGTCCACCGGGCTGTGCAGCAGCGAGCAGGACGGCGCGACCCACAGGCGATCGCCCAACTTCTCATGGGCATGCTGCAAGGTGGCCAGGGCTTTTTCCAGGTCGCAACGCCACACGTTTCGGCCGTTGACCACGCCCAGGGACAGCACCTTGTACGCTGGCAGGCGATCGAGGATGGTCGGGTACTGGTCCGGCGCACGCACCAGGTCGATATGCAGGCCATCCACCGGCAGGTTGGCAGCCAGGCCAAGGTTTTCTTCCAGGCCGCCGAAGTAAGTGGCCACCAATTTTTTCAGCGGGTCGCGCTGGATCAGGTTATAGGCGCGCTCAAAAGCGTTCTTCCAGTCCTGGGGCAGATCGAGCGCCAGGATTGGCTCGTCGATCTGCACCCACTCAACGCCCAATTCGGCCAGGCGCTGGAAGATCTGGCCATACAGCGGCAGCAGTCGCTCGAGCAGGTCGAGCTTGTCGAAGTCAGCGCCCTTGGCCTTGCCCAGCCACAAATAGGTCAGCGGGCCGATCACCACGGGCTTGACGCTGTGCCCCAGGTCGAGGGCTTCCTGGACCTCTTCGAAGAGTTGGTCCCACGCCAGGTGGAATTGCTGATCGACGCTGAACTCCGGCACCAGGTAGTGATAGTTGGTGTCGAACCACTTGGTCATCTCCTGGGCATGGGCACCGCCGCAGCAGCTGTCACTGACGCCACGGGCCATGGCGAACAAGGTATGCAACGTGGCCTGGCCATCCGCCGGGCGGAACCGCTCAGGGACCACACCGAACATCAACGAATGGGTCAGCACCTGGTCGTACCAGGCGAAATCACCGACCGGCAACAGTTCGATACCGGCTTGCTGTTGCAGCGCCCAGTGGGTACTGCGCAAATCACGGCCAACGGCGCGCAGGCCGGCTTCGTCGAGCTCACCCTTCCAGAACGCTTCCTGCGCTTTTTTCAGTTCACGATCGCGTCCAATGCGCGGAAACCCGAGGGAATGAGCGACTGCCATGACTTACAACTCCGATGGTGTGATTGATGGCGGTCATTGTCGGCAGAGGGGTGTCTTGAGACAAACTCATTCTGTTCTAGATCATCACAAGATTTACTCATGTTCAGGTAAGCATGATATTCGCGGCGCTATTGTTGATGTGTGGGGTGCCAGGACGGCCGTCATCGCGGCCTCGCTTAGGCTCGAGCGCTCCCACAGGAGGCGGCATGATTCTTATGAACGGTCATACTTACGCCCTATGCTTAACGTGGCGCGCAAAATCCGCCGGCTAACCTTTCGATCTGTTCCAAGTGCGGGCACAATGCGTGTCCTTTTTTGGCAGGCACCGCCGCAGGCTCTCAAAAATGATCAAAACGCCGTACTACCTCATCGATAAACAGAAGCTTCTGGTCAACATGCAGAAGATTGCCTACGTGCGCGAACAGTCCGGCGCCAAGGCTCTGCTGGCGCTCAAGTGCTTTGCCACCTGGTCGGTATTCGACTTGATGCAGCAATACATGGACGGCACCACCTCGTCGTCGCTGTATGAGCTCAAGCTCGGTCGCCAGAAGTTCGAAGGCGAAGCGCACGCCTACAGCGTGGCCTGGGCCGACGATGAAATCGAAGAGATGCTGGAGAACTGCGACAAGATCATCTTCAACTCCATCAGCCAGCTGCAGCGTTTTGCCGAACGCAGCGAAGGCAAGACCCGCGGCCTGCGTGTGAACCCGCAGGTGAGCAGCTCTGACTACCTGCTGGCCGACCCGGCGCGCCCGTTCAGCCGCCTGGGCGAGTGGGACCCGGTGAAGATCGATGGCGTGATCGATCAGATCTCCGGTTTCATGTTCCACAACAACTGCGAGAACGGTGACTTCAGCCTGTTCGACAAGATGCTCGGCACCATCGAGGAACGCTTCGGTGAACTGCTGCACAAGGTCAAGTGGGTCAGCCTCGGCGGCGGCATCCATTTCACCGGTGAAGGCTATGCACTGGATGCATTCTGCGCACGGCTCAAAGCGTTCTCCGAGAAGTACGGCGTGCAGGTCTACCTGGAACCCGGCGAAGCGGCGATCACCAACAGCGCCTCCCTGGAAGTCACCGTGCTCGACACTCTCTACAACGGCAAGAACCTCGCCGTGGTCGACAGCTCCATCGAAGCCCACCTGCTGGACCTGCTGATCTACCGCCTCAACGCCAAACTGGCGCCGAGCGAGGGTGAACACACCTACATGGTGTGCGGCAAATCCTGCCTGGCCGGGGACATCTTCGGCGAGTATCAATTTGATCGTCCGCTGGCCATCGGCGATCGGCTGTCGTTCATCGACACCGCAGGCTACACCATGGTCAAGAAAAACTGGTTCAACGGCCTGAAAATGCCGTCCATCGTAGTGAAACAACTCGACGGTACAGTCGAGGTGGTTCGTGAATTTGGTTACGACGACTACCTGTCCAGCCTGTCCTGAGCTGGCGGATAAAGGAGAGATAAAGCAATTGAAAAAGAACGTTCTTATCATTGGTGCAGGAGGTGTCGCCAAGGTGGTGGCCCACAAGTGCGCGCAGCACAACGACGAACTCGGTCGTATTGCTATCGCGTCGCGCAACATCTCCAAATGCCAGGCCATCATCGACAGCGTCAAGGCCAAGGGTAGCCTCAAGGTTCCCGCCGATATCCAAGCCTTCGCGCTGAACGCCCTGGACGTGGAAGCGACCAAGGCCTTGATCCGCGAGACTGATTCGCAGATCGTCATCAACGTCGGCTCCGCCTTCCTCAACATGTCGGTACTGCGTGCCTGCATCGACACGGGCGTGGCTTACCTCGACACCGCCATCCACGAAGAGCCGGGCAAGGTCTGCGAGACCCCGCCGTGGTACGGCAACTACGAGTGGAACCACCTGCAAGAGTGCAAACAGAAGAACATCACCGCCATCCTTGGCGTGGGCTTCGACCCAGGTGTCGTCAACGCGTATGCCGCGCTGGCGCAGCAACAGCATTTCGACCGCATTGATTCGATCGACATTCTCGACGTCAATGCCGGCTCCCATGGCAAATACTTCGCCACCAATTTCGATCCGGAAATCAACTTCCGCGAATTCACCGGGCAGGTGTGGAGCTGGCAGAACAGCCAGTGGACCAGCAACACCATGTTCGAAGTCAAACGCACCGACGACCTGCCGGTAGTCGGTTCGCAGAACCTCTACCTCACCGGCCACGATGAAGTGCACTCGCTGTCGAAAAACCTCGACGTGCCCAACGTGCGTTTCTGGATGAGCTTCGGCGAACACTACATCAACGTGTTCACCGTGCTGAAAAACCTCGGCCTGCTTTCCGAACAGCCGGTCAAGACCGCCGAAGGCCTGGAAGTGGTGCCGTTGAAAGTGGTCAAGGCCGTGCTGCCCGACCCGTCCTCGCTCGCCCCGGGCTACACCGGCAAGACCTGCATCGGTGACCTGGTCAAAGGCACCAAGGATGGCCAACCGCGTGAGATGTTCATCTACAACGTGGCTGATCACGAAGAGGCCTATGCCGAGACCGACAGCCAGGGCATCTCCTACACCGCAGGCGTACCACCGGTAGCCGCTGCGCTGCTGGTGGCGCGTGGCGAGTGGGATGTGAAGCATATGGCCAACGTCGAGGAACTACCGGCCGAGCCGTTCCTCAAGGCGCTGGATGTGATGGGCTTACCGACTCGGATCAAAGACGAAAACGGTGATCGGGCCTGGGATGCGACGGCCTCATAGGCCATAGCTGACCGAGCAAAAGAATGCGCCCCAAGGGGCGCATTTTTTGTTTGGGCTCACCCACAGCTCAAAGAACAATACAGATTCAAAATGTGGGAGCGGGCTTGCCTGCGAAGGCGGTTTGTCAGTCAATGATTTTTCCACTGAACCACCGCCATCGCAGGCAAGCCAGCTCCCACAATGAGTCGCCGGTGTATCCGGGGCTTCGGCTCACTCCAGGTTCCGCGCCGAATTATTCCGCGCCCTTGAGCACTGCCACAGCACGGGGGCTCATATTGGCGCAGGCGTGGCCTGGTATAGCTTGTTGGATAGGTTGAAGGTCCGTTAGATCGCCAATCGCTCTTGCAACTGTCAATTCCAACAGGTTACCGCCTAGGGGAATGCCGTTAGTCTGAGCGAGCCCGTCATAGATTGGCTCACCCATTCACCATGTGCGAAAGGAATCGTCCATGAAACGGCAAACCTCTTCAAACACCCTCACGGCACGCTTGGCTGGCCTGGTCTATAGCACCTGCTGCTACCTGGTGTTCTTATTCACCCTGCTGTACATGATGGGCTTCGTGGGGGCTGTGGTCGTACCCAAACACATCGAGTCCGGCGCACGCATCGACTGGGCGCTGGCACTCATGATCAATGCGTCACTGATCATTGTGTTTGGCGTCCGGCACAGCACCATGGCGCGTAAACGCTTCAAGCGCTGGCTGGCAGTCTTCGCCCTGGCAGCGGTGGAGCGTTCCACCTATGTGTTGCTCTCCAGCCTGATGCTCGCGCTGCTGTTCTGGCAGTGGCGGCCTATTACGCACACCGTTTGGGAAGTTGACGCCGCCTGGGCCAAGGCATTGCTGAGCGGCCTGTTCTGGCTGGGCTGGGGCATTGTGGTGCTGGCAACCTGTTTGATCAGTCACTTCGAGTTGTTCGGGCTGAAGCAGGCCATTGATCGTTGGCGCAACGCCCCACCCTCAGGCCTGACATTCAGGACGCCGCTGCTCTACAAAGTCGTGCGTCATCCGCTGTACCTGGGCTTCCTGATCGCCTTTTGGGCAACGCCGCATATGACCGTAGGGCATCTGCTGTTTGCCCTGGGGATGTCGGTGTATCTCTTCATCGGCGCCCGTTTCGAAGAACGGGATTTGGTGGCGCTGTTTGGTGAGCGGTATCGGCGCTATCAGCGTGAGGTGGGCATGATTGTGCCACGCCTCAACAGGCCCCGTCGTTAGCGCTCGAGTGTGTCGCACGCTCTGCGTGGGAATGCACTCAAATCCAGGGCATATATTTCATCGGTAGCTGCTGCGCTGCTGGTTGCGTGTAACGAGTGGAACACGAAGTACATGTCCAACGTCAAGGAGCTGCTGGCCGAGCCACTCCTCCCAACGCTGGATGTGACGGGCTTGCTGACTCGAAGTAGAAACAGAAATGGCGATCGGGCTTAGGATGCAATCGCCTACAAGCGATAGCTGACAGAGCAAAAAATGCATCTGAAGGGGCACACTTTTAGTTTGGGCGAGCATCGACCTCGAAATCAACGAAGGTAAAAAAAAGCGATTTGATAATCCGAGATACTATTTTGGTATCATCGGATATTCGCCATCAACCCACCACATAAACAAGGATGTTGATAAATGACTCCTCGCCCATTCAAGCCCCTGGCGCTTGCTGCTCTTTTTATAGGTTTAGCAGGCTGTAAAATGGCGCCACCTCTTAATGGCTATACGCAGTATTACCAGTCGGCAAATGGATTCACGCCAGAAATCATCGCGGCAGAGCGCTCAGGGCCGCCCCCCGCTGTGCCGATAATCGACCATGCCACACTAAGCACCTACGAAAACGTCGCAAGAACTTGGTTCCGTCGTGGATACGCAGCTGTTGGTAAATCCGAATTCAATTCGTCCATGCCGATTCCTGAACAACAAGCTATTGATCAGGCAAAGGCCATTAAGGCTGATCTAGTAATCATTATCGAACCGCAATACCAAGGCACCACGACTACCACGACGAAAGTATCCAGACCTACATCCAGCACTTCTGTTACGTCAGTCACGGCAGGCAAACTGAACGGTTCGGCAACCACCTCGACATACGGTACTACAACGGATTACGTGCCGATTACCCAGAAGCAAGTAGCCTATGGCGCACTCTACTTTGTCAAAGCACATATCATCCTTGGCGCAGCCACTATTGAACTGGATGAAGCAGAACGTCAGTCTCGTCAGACGAACTATGGCGTGAAAATCACGATGGTTTCCGATGACTCACCCGCTTTCAAAGCCGACTTACTGATCGGAGATACTATAGAGAAGCTTGATGGCCAGCGCATCAGCAGTGCGGCTCATCTATCGAGCTTGATTAATGCGAAGAAAGGTCAAGTCATCAATTTGTCCCTAACCCGCAAAGGTAAGGCTTTCGAGAAATCAATCCAACTCAACAATTGACGCTTGATCACCAGTCAGATAGCGCCTACCCATCGGCCTAGGCAGTGATCACTTCCAAGCTCTGCATTGGCACCAGAAAGTGCGCCCCGCAAGGCGTGGCGCTATGGTGAACGCTATCGGTAGAACGACTGTGCCGCGGCTGAACAAGCCCATAGCCAACCTTAGCTTGTTCGTTAAGATCATCAACGATAACGCAGATAACCTGGATGACCGCAGGGCCTGGGCTTTTTTCGCGAGCAAGCTCGCTCCTACAGTTCAACGAACAATAGAGATCAAATGTGGGAGCTCGCTTGCCTGCGATGGCGCTGTGTCAGCCAGCATATGCGGCGCTGAAAAACCGCTATCGCCGGCAAGCCAGCTCCCACAGAGGATTTGCGGCGTTAGGATATTTCCCACAGCTGTTTCAGGTTGTCGCTCGGAACTTCACTGACTAACCTCTGGGCCGTCGCTGCCAATTCAGCGGCCGGATTTGACCGTCCGACTCCCAACTGCATCTGTGCCACATCGAATCAGGCGTTTTCTTTACGCCTGCTGTATCGTGTCGCGGCAGCTGTACGCGGGATACCTCCGGGTATGCCGGGCTCCTTGGGACCGGTCGGTCAACCCGCGTATAGCTGCCACCCTAATTCGTTTGACCGCGAACCGTGGCAGCTCCATATCCCTTGGAGTTTCACCATGATCAAAGACAGCCCCAACCCACCAGAACAACTCTTCAACGTGCGCCCCGGCCTAGGCACCGAAACCCTGCTGATCAACGCCTCCCAGGATCTAGCCTCCATCAATGACATCGCTACTCATCTTGCCTTTGAAATCGACGGTACCCAACGCAACGTAGCGCTGGGCATCTGCCGCATGCTCGAAGGTGTGCAGTTGCTCGTGGACAAGGCTCGGGATGACACCCACCCAGCCACTTGACCTGATGCTCGCGCCGCGCCCTTAACCACTGTAGGAGCGAGCTTGCTCGCGAAGATCGTCAACGATGACGCGGGCAACCTGGATGACCGCAGAGCCTGGGCGTTTTTCGCGAGCAAGCTCGCTCCTACAGTGATCGATGGCGCTGTGTCAGCCAGCACATCCAGCACTGAAAAACCGCTATCGCAGGCAAGCCAGTTCCCACAGGGGGACCGAGTTCAAAACACCGACCACCCAATCCGCTCACTCAACAATTCCAACGCCTTCATCCCCGCCAGCGAATTGCCCGCTGCGTTCAGCTCCGGCGACCATACGCACACCGTAAACTGCCCCGGCACCACCGCGACGATCCCGCCGCCGACCCCGCTCTTGCCCGGCAGGCCCACGCGGTATGCAAAATTGCCCGCCTCGTCATACAGCCCGCTGGTGGCCATGATCGAGTTCACTTGCTTGGTCTGGCGCGCCGTCAGCACCTGCTCGCCACTGTGGGCACTCACGCCTTCATTGGCCAGGAAGCTGAACGCTCGGGCCAGGTCCAGGCAGCTCATCTGCAACGCGCAATAGTTGAAGTAGCTGTGCAGCACCGCGTCCACATCGTTATGAAAGTTGCCGAACGACTTCATCAGGTAGGCCATGGCCGCATTGCGCGCACCATGCTGGGCTTCAGATTCGGCCACGACGCTGTTGACCAGGATCTGCGGGTTGCCCGACAGGCGCCGTACAAAGTCGCGCATCGACAGAATCGGCACGGCGAAGCGTGACTGGTTGATGTCGCAGATCACCAGCGCGCCAGCGTTGATAAAGGGGTTGCGCGGGCGGCCACGCTCGAATTCCAGCTGCACCATGGAGTTGAACGGCTGCCCCGAGGGCTCGTGGCCCAAGCGCTCCCAGATGGATTCGCCGCCATGGT
Organism: Pseudomonas sp. NBRC 111138; assembly: GCF_001320835.1. Lineage (NCBI taxonomy): Bacteria > Pseudomonadati > Pseudomonadota > Gammaproteobacteria > Pseudomonadales > Pseudomonadaceae > Pseudomonas > Pseudomonas sp. NBRC 111138. The sequence goes on from NZ_BCBO01000047.1 coordinate 80,754, forward strand.
CGATGGCCTGCACCAGGCTGAAGACCTTGGAAATGCTTTGCACCGAAAACAGCGTGTCTGCATCTCCAGCGCAGTAGGCCGTGCCGTCGTTGCCGTATACCGCGATGCCGAGTTGGTTGGCGGGCACGTCGGCCAGCGCGGGAATGTAATCGGCGACTTTGCCGAGGCCGATCAAGGGGCGCACTTCGTCGAGGATCGACTCCAGCAGCGCCTGCATAGCTTGTCCTGTCATCTTTGTTCGAATCAGTGGTAAACGAGCCGCGGAGGATACGTCAATGGGCGCGCAACACCCACACAATCTCTACCACCCGCTCGGCAATCACCACGTAGATCAGGATCAACAACAGTTGCAACGCCAAGTGATAACGCAACTTGGCCAGGCGGCGGATGCCGTCGCTGACGTTCAACAGCATCAGCACCGTGGACAGCACAATCAAGCCCCAGCCCGCGACGCTGGAGGCGAAGATACCGATCAGCAACTCGCGCGGTCCCACCAGCGCGTTGGTCCCCGCCGCAAACAACAACGCGCAGACCAATAGGTTTTTAACATTGTCGAAAATCTGCGTGCTCAGGTCGTTTTCCAGCAACGCCAGGTACCGCGTCCATAAAGTGCGCATGCTTGAGTACCGAGTGGGAAGGCTCGTCAATCAAGGTAGTTCAATTGTGGACGCTGTCGAGCTTTGGCCAGGCTCAGAAATACGCCACATCCGACACTTCTGCATCCAGCACATCCTGGGCCAACGCCCAGGCGCGATCCTTGGACTCCACCACCAGCAGCGGGTAACCCCAGGCCTTGCCGAACGTCACGGCAAAGGGCTTGAGGGCCAGGCGCTTGGCAGCGCTGGGCTCCACCTGGATCATGCCTTTGACGTAAGCGCGCAAGGCAGCCTTGTTTTTCTTCATCCAGATAGAAGCGCGCTTGCGCTCTTCGTGGGCGTGTTCGTGATTGTTCTCATCCACGGCCTTTTCGTGCAGCAGCAAGAAGGGCTGCTCACGCGCCAGCAGACGTTCGAATGTCAGGAAGGCGTCTTCCGGCGCTCCCTCGCTAGGCGCGTCGAAAAAGATTTTCACCACCGGGAAAGTTGAACTGTCGAGTCGCATGGCAAAGCTCCTTTGATGAGATTGGTTCTCATCATAGGGCGCATGACGCTGGACAGCATTGCATAGAATAGCCAGAATATTTCGCAATCCAGCCAAGGCAGTTATCAGCATGGTTCATCACCGCCTCGACCAATACGACCCCTGCCGGGTCCGGGACGCCGCCGCGATCCCTCGCTCGATTGTTGCAGTGGGCGCCTCGAGTACGTCCGAACGCTGGGAACATATCCCTCACCACCATCAACACGGGCAATTGATCTACACCTTGCGCGGCGTGGTGCATTGTGTGATCGAGGCGGGTATCTGGATCGTGCCGCCGCAATGCGCATTGTGGATTCCCGGCGGTGTGACCCACGCGGCCCGTGGCGCTGGCGAAGCAGATGTATATTGCCTGTTGATCAGCCCGGACGCCGCCAGCGCCCTGCCCCGGCAATGTTGCACGCTGTCGGTGTCGCCATTGCTGCACGAATTGATCGGCAAGGCGGTCAGCTTCCCGCAGCTCTACGACGAAGACGGCGCCCCGGGCCGGCTGGTGGCGACGTTACTCGACGAGTTGGCCTTGGCCCCCCTCGAGGCCCTGCATTTGCCCATGCCCCAGGACCCTCGCTTGCATCGGCTGGCCACCAGCTTATTGGCCAACCCCGGCGACAAATCGACCCTGGGCGAATGGGCCGTGCGCATCGGCATGAGCGAACGCAGCATGACCCGCCTGCTGCTGGAAGAGATCGGCCTGAGCTTCGGTCGCTGGCGCCGGCAGTTGCATGTAATCCTTTCACTGCAGCGCCTGGCTAACGGCGAGAGTGTGCAGAGCGTGGCGCTGGACCTGGGTTATGAAAATGCCAGCGGGTTTATCACCATGTTCCGCAAGGCCATGGGCCAACCGCCGGCGCGTTACCTGGCAGACCGAGCCAGTACCGTCGGGCCGCACAGCAACGTGTCAACTATCGCCTTGACGTGAGGTTTTGATGATCGTTCCCACGCTCTGCGTGGGAATGCCTCGTGTGCCGCTCCGCGTCACGCTTAGGGACGCAGAGCATCCTAGGCTGTGTTCCCACGCAGAGCGTGGGAACAATCCACCCGACTCAGTTCTTGTAGTCGGTATCGGTACGCTCAAGCTGGCGCACCAGCGCATTCCAATGCCGCGCCACGCCCGGGCCTTCGCCATTGCTGAACACCTTGGCCTGCTGCTCGACCTTGGCCACCACGTCAGCCGGTGGGAAGATCAACTCGGCATTCCCCGCTGCCTGTGCCGCAATCTGGATGTTGCAGGCCCGCTCCAGGCTTTGTAGTTGCTGGAAGGCATGCTCGACGCTGACGCCGCCCGTCAACAAGCCGTGGTTACGCAGGATCATCACACTCTTGTCGCCCAAATCCGCCACCAGCCGTTCACGCTCGTCCAGGTCCAGCGCCACGCCTTCGTAACCGTGGTAAGCCACACGCCCCGAGAATGCTATAGCGTGCTGGGAGATCGGCAACAACCCTTGCTTCTGCGCCGACACCGCAATACCGTCGCGGGTGTGGGTGTGCAGCACCGCTTGCAAATCATGGCGTGCGCCGTGGATGGCGCTGTGGATCACATAGCCGGCGTAGTTGATCCCCAGGCCCGTAGGGTCATCGACAAGGGTGCCGTCCAGATCGACCTTGACCAGGTTGGAGGCGCTGATTTCGTCGAACAACAGCCCGAAAGCATTGATCAGGAAATGCGCCTCGGGCCCTGGCACCCGCGCCGAGAAATGCGTGTAGATATGATCGGTCCACTTGTACAACGCCGCCAGTCGGTAGGCCGCGGCCAACTTGACTCGCACCTCCCACTCTTGCGGTGTGACCCGCTGGCGCACATTGCTCAACACACTGGAAATCGGCGTGACGCTACTCATGGCAAATCTTCCTGGATGACCTAAGGGACTTCCAGGCAAGACTAGGGGATGGTCATAAATAATAAAAAGCACATTTTAATCTAAGCTAATTATTATATTTTTTTATAAAAAGTAGCAGTGGCAGCTTTCAGGCCGCCACAGGATCTCGTTCCTTTTCCACCGATCAACTCAGAAGGTTCAACGCCCGTTGTTGAGTTTCTCGTTGATTGCATCCGTTTGCCGTTCAATGTCCTTGATCGAGGTCGGCGTCACGACTTTGTCGATGGTTTCAGTCTTGGGGTTCGCAGGTTCAAGCGTCTGCCCTTTGGTGGTCTCGGCATTACCTTTTTGCGCGTCTTCAGAGCTGACGGGGTCGGGGGTTTTATCGGCGGTTTTACGATCAGTCACAGTGCAATCCTCCTGGCAGTGGCAGGCCCCTGAGATGGCGGCCCTATGCAGCAGAACCCTGCGAATCCGGATTGGTTCAAGTCAATTGCCTCGCCTCACCGCTGGGCAAAAAAGCGCAAAAAATTTTAAACCTTTTACCCGCCTCTCGATTCAACAGTCAGGTAACGGCATCCCGCCATTTCCAAGGAGAGACACCATGAAAACTCGACTGATGAAACCGATGGGCCTTACCTTCATGCTGATTGCAGGCTCGATTTCCACCGCGATGGCGGCGACCTCCAACGACTTTGTCGACAACGCCGCCGAGGGCGGTATCACCGAGGTGGAAGCGGGCAAGCTGGCCCTGGAAAAAAGCAGCTCGGCGGACGTAAAGACCTTCGCCCAGCATATGGTCACAGACCACACCAAGGCCAATCAGGAACTGATGGCCCTGGCGAAAAAACTCGATATCGAAGTACCCGATGACGCTGCGCTCACCGACCAGGCGAAGAAAGCCATCCTGCAAATGCGCGATGAATCCTTCGACAAGGCCTATGCCAACAACCAGGTAGCGGCCCATGAAAAAACCGTCGAACTGTTCAAGAAAGAAGCGGCCTCCTCGGACAATCCCGAGCTGAAAGCCTTCGCCACCAAGACCCTGCCCACCCTTGAAGCCCACCTGAAAATGGCCAAGGAACTGCAAACCAAATACGCCCATTAATCCATCCATGACCCAAGGAGACACTCGACCATGAGCTCGCAACTCAACGGCAAGCACATCCTCGTCATCACCTCCAACACCGGCATCGAGCGCGACGAGTTGCTCAAGCCTCTGGAGACACTGCGTGGCTACGGCGCGACCGTGACGCACGCCTCCAGCAAAGGCGGCACAACCCAGACATTTGTCGGCGACACGGAAAAAGACCAGACCGTGGAATCAGACGTGCAACTGTCGGATGTTGTCAGCGCCGACTTCGATGCGCTGGTCATCCCGGGCGGTACAGTGAATGCCGATACACTGCGCCAGGATGCCGCCGCGCTGCGCTTGATCAATGAGTTCGTGCAGGCCGGCAAGACCATCGCGGCGATCTGCCACGGGCCATGGACCCTGATCGACGCTGGCGTGGTCAAGGGCAAAACCCTGACCGCCTATAAAAGCGTGCGCATCGACCTTGAAAACGCCGGCGCTGCCGGCGTGGTGGATGCCGAGGTTAAAGAGTGCCAGGCCAATGGCTGGACCTTGATCACCTCGCGCACGCCGGACGATCTACCGGCGTTCAATGAGGCGATTGCCAAGGCCGTCGGCGGCTGATCGGTTGACCGCAATGAAAACAGGCGCCCCATGGGCTAATGCCAGTCAGTTAAGAGCTCGAGCAGACAACCAGTGACTTGTGGCGAGGGAGCTTGCTCCCGCTGGACTGCGTAGCAGTCCCATTTTTGGGGCCGCTTCGCGCCCCAGCGGGAGCAAGCT
>NZ_BCBO01000048.1:0-60395 GCF_001320835.1 Pseudomonas sp. NBRC 111138
ATTAGCCCCATGGGCGCCTGTTTTTTTATCACTTACCGTTTCAGCTTTTACGCTGCTGCGCCATTTCACGCTTGGGTCCGAACATCGCCCACGCAATCAACCCCAGCAACGGCACGAACACCAGCACCACGACCCACAACCCCTTGGTCTCCCATCCGCCAGTGCTGCGCAAAACGATATTGATCGCCCAGAGTTCCAAGAGCAGCAGAACCACCGCCAATACGATCCAGATATATTCAATTTGCATGATTCACCTCCTGAAGTCTAAGCGTTAGGTCAAGCAGATGCCCCAAGGGTTCCATTAGAATTTTCCTGGCCACACTTTCTGGCCGCCCGTTGCGCTGGAGCGTCAGCAACCGGTTGTGCGTTGTGCAATCTCAACGCGGCCCGACCATGCAAGCTGCACGACCTCCAAGCATACAAAAAAATACAACCAACTGATTTATAAGATAATTTTTAACCATAAAAGTTGGTACGCCTGATGCAACCTTCCTCACCACGAGGCGTGCACTTCGACACGCCCGCATACCCCCGTGAGGTTACCTATGAATGCCATCGACCTGCTAAAAGCCGACCATGAACGCGTCAAGACCCTGCTGACCCAGTTAAGCGAATCCACTGAACGCGGGGTAAAAAAGCGTACCGAGTTGTTGGCCAAACTCGAAATGGAGATCACCCTGCATACCCAACTCGAAGAAGAGATCCTCTACCCCGCGTTCAGGAAAGCTGGTGGCAAGGAACAGGACATCATGTACCACGAAGCCAAGGAAGAGCACCGTACCGTCGACTCGCTGGTACTGCCGGACTTGAAGAAAACCGACCCCTCGTCCACCGAGTTTTCCGGTCGCGTCAAAGTGGTCAAGGAGTTGCTTGAGCACCATATCGAAGAAGAAGAAACCGAGATGTTCCCTCAGGCCAAGAAACTGCTGGGTAAAACGCTGCTCGAAGAGCTGGGGGCCGAGATGGAAGCGATGAAGGCCGCGCACAAAAAAGCCATGGCGAAAAAACCGCTGGCGGCGTAACGGCTACCTCCTCGCAGCAAAGTTCGCGCGACAGTGACCCACAGGCCCTGTCGCGCTATCGATTTGCACCGATGATTTCTCCTCGCTCACTCAGCGATCCGGCCGACCGAGCCGGCCTGGCGCCCCATGCTAGCTAGCGTGCCATTGCCCTTGGCAGTGGCCTGGGGCTTTCAGGAGATTCATCACAATGGACACGCACTCCCCCACCTATACCCACCTGTTCAAAGAGGACTGGCACCTGCTGTGTTCGGCCTCTTCCATGGCGGCAATCGACTCCCCGATCGCCTACCTGAAGGCGTTATACCTGTTTGCCCAAGCGCTGGAAAAAAGCGGTAAAGGCAAACAGTCCAAGATCACCCTCGACCGGCGACGACCCGAACTCAAGACACTGCCCCTGGACGAACGCGGCCTCAGCGCTGTGATTCCTCAACTCTCGATGGTCAACGAAACCCTGTCCCGCCAGATCGACGCTCATCTCAAACAAACCCGCCGTGAATACCGCGGCCGCTCCCTTGATGAGGTGCTCGGCAGGCAACGCTTCCCCTTCGTGCTGCCGTTCGAACGCGCGCATCGCCAGTGCTGGCTCGGTTTGTCCGGCGGCAAGCCACAATTGGGCGAACTCAGTTACCGCATCAGCCTCAAGCTGCCCACCAGCCAGCGCGCGCAAAACACTTACGGCGTGGTCAGGCATGAGGCCTATGAAGCGCAACGTTTGCTGTCAGGGCTGAGCCCTGCCCAGCAGGTGTTATTGACCGAGCCTTTGTTAATAAGAACGGGAGACGTACAGGCAGAAGATTTTTTTACCCAGCACTATGGTACCCAGGAGCAGCCCCTTGAGGAGTTGTCCCACTGGTTGCAGAAAACCGGACTCACCGCCGATCAGACCGAAGCGCTACTGGCCTGCGGCAAGTATGTGCCGGTGCTGTCGGGCAATGTTCTGGCAAGCGCCCTGCCAACGCCGCCGGCCAAGCTGCGCCTGCACAACGGTGCCGCGTACGTGAACGGGCCGATCACCGAGGCCGGCGCGACCCAGTCGCCCCTGTCGATCAATGCGCAGGACAAGGATGGTGCGCGCCTGCTCAATACCTCATGGGAACGTTATCAGCGCCTGCACCGAATGATCCGCCTGCAACGCTGGACGCAATTGCCCTTCGACGCACTCGACGCCCTGTCGACGAGCGTGGTGCGGCGTGAGCACGAGGGCGACCCGGCGCGGCCCGCCAACGACAATACCCTGCGCGCACTGGGCGTCTATCGCTATCTGGAGCGCCGCTACAGCCTGTCATTGCAAGCCTTTGCCGCCGTGCTGGATGAGATACCGGTGTGGGCACCCGGCACTCGTCTGTCGCTGTACGACCAGCTGTTCAATCCCGGCCCGTTGCCAGGCCAGGCATTGACGCTGGACAGGCCGACCCTGGCCTTGAGGGAGGAAATCCCGACAACCCTGCGCCACCAGCTCTGCACCGGCCTGCACCTGAGCGACACCCCGGCCTCGTTGCACTGGCTGATCAAACAGGCCCGCCTGCATCTACCCGCTTCTTGCCCAACGCTTACGTTTTATAGCGCGCTGTATCGCCAAACCCGTATCGCGCGATTGTTCGGGCTGTCAGTGCTCGACAGCTACCATGTGGCGGCGCTGCTGGGCGGTAAGGATTACACCGCACAACTGGTCAACCCGAGCCTGCGTCGCTCCGGCGTCAATGCCCCTGCCGACCTGCTCGATGTGCTGATGCAAATGGACTGGCTGGTCCGCTGGCTTAACGACACGGGTCAAACGGTTGATCAGCTTCGCCGCCAATTGCTATTGGATGCCCAATCCCCACCGCCCCACGTGCAGACGTACATCACCCAACTCGATGAGGTGGTCGAACTGACCCGGCATGGCCTGTTGGCGCAAGAAGACCTCGCTGACCTGTCATTGCCCCAGCCCGAGCCTGACACCAAAGCGGCGCCCATTGCCTGGCATGCCCTCATCGTACAAGGGCTGCTGCACAGCCAACCGCTGCTCAAGCCCGCGCCGCCCAAAGAACTGCCCAATGGGCTGGTGCAGCTTATCGAAGCCCAGACCCTGAGCCTCGACCCAGAACGCAACACGGCTCTGCACAGCGATGCCAAACAGGCAGTGACCAAGAAGCTGGGCGCGTTCTACCAACAAATGCAGCCGCTGAAAGCAAAAATCGACACGCTGCTCAACGCTCCCTCACACCTTGCCGGTGACCCCGCCGCGTACCTGCAATGGCGCAAACTCGTGGTTCGACAAATTGCCCGAACCGCCACTGCCGAATCCACCACGGAGCTGCACAAAAATGTATTGCTGAGCCTGCCGGATGCCGAAGTGTCCTTGGGGCTGGCAGTGAGTCGTGAGGCCTTGCAGACCTTCGTGCTCCATCCGCACTGGCTGAGCCCGGACCACACCGCGGCCTCGCTGCTCAAGCTGACGCTGAGCACGCTGTACCTGCTGCAACGCTTTGCCCATTGCCTGAGCACCTACGGGCTGGCCCAGGACAGCGTGCTCGCCTATTTGCAGTGCGCCAATTCATCCTCCGTCGAAGGCTCCGCCGTAACTGACGATGGGGCTTGCACCTCGCAACTGGCCGCATTGCTCAAGTGGGATGTCGATGAAATCAACCTGCTCGTTGAATACCTGCTGCCAAACAGGTGAAGACCCTGGCCGACCTGGACTGGCTCCTGCGTTGCCATGAAGCCGTCAGGCTCACCGGCCTTTCCGCCAGCGCCTTGCTCAAGGCTGCCGACCTGCATGCCACCTTGATGAATGAAGACTGGCAACACGTTGGCTCGGCATTGATCGCCACAACCCCCTAACCCCGTTGTATTTCGCCTGGCTCAAGGAATGACCATGTCTGACACCCTCACCCAACACCTCAACGAACACCTGCGCGACGCGATGCTGGGGTTCTACCTCAACAGCGTGCTGCCTGAAGACACGGCAGTGGCCGATACCGTCAAGACCGTAGACGATGTCTATACCTATTGGCTGCTCGACCCCCAGGTCAGCCATACGGTGCCTACCACCCGTGTCGCCAGCGCCATTGCCAGCCTGCAGCAGTACATCACAGGCATTTACCTGGGCCTGGAGCCCGGCTACGACGAACAGGGCATGAGCGCTGACGAGCAGAGCGAGTGGCGAGACCAGTTGCTGTCCTATTCACTGTGGCGTGCCCACCAGCAACTCCAGCACTACCCGGCCACCTACCTGAGCCCTGCATTGCGCCATGACAAAAGCGACAACTTCAGGCAACTGGAGAACCAGCTCAACCAATTTCGCATCGAGCCTGCGCCGCTGCAGACAGCCGTCCACAGTTACCTCAGCCGCTTCGAAGCACTTGCCAACATCAAGACCCTCAATGGTTATATCGACGGTGATAAAGACAGCTTTGCCAGCAGCACTTATTACTTCACCGGCAAGTCCAGTCCGGAAAACACCTATTACTGGCGCACGCTGAAAATGGCCTCGGGCAACGCGGCCACTCCGCCAGCCTGGTCCTCCTGGCAAAAGATCCCGCTGTCGATTGACGATAACGTCCCCGAACAGACGATTCGCCCGGTGGTGTTCAACGGGCGCCTCTTCGTGGTGTGGGCCCAATGCATCAACCCGACATCGTCGTCGAGGGACATCACCCCGATCGGGCGCGGTGATGTCGAATCGGAGAGGGAATACCAACAACGGCTGGAAACCCGGATAAAGACCACCTATCTACAGTTGCGCTTGTACTTTTCCTATAAAAAACTGGATGACAGTTGGAGCGTACCGCAGGCCTGCATCCAGGAATACAGCCTGGCACGGGGCCTTGACGACTTGAGCTCGGAAGACCTGATGAGTGCCACTGCGTCCATCGCCGTACTCGATTCAAAAAGCCAACCGCCGTCGCTGTTCCTGGGCCTGAGCGCACAGCCGAACCATCAAACGGCTTCCTCGCACAACGGCGTGCATCGGCATTTCTTTCAAGCGGTACGGCTGGATCAACATTTCAACGTCCATTGGCTGGAAACCCTGGGCAGCACCCGGCGGATGTTCTCCTGGCATAAAGAGTCTGAACTGGCCGGGCGGTACCAGGCCCTGTTCGGGCACCACAACAGGTCGAGATTTCAATTCAGGGCGCCCGAAACGGTCCAGGTCAAAGTTCACTCCCTGACCAACAATGCGCCCCATGGCACCACCCATGGCTGGAATTACGAAGACAATCAACAGCATATCCGCAGTCTTTCGGCTGAGAGCGATATCCGGTTCAACCGAACGACGTCAGTACTGGAGGTCACCACTCGCCTGGCGAAACGCTTCGAACCGCACCGCACTGTCAGGTTCAGCAAGGCAGACGCAATGGCCAATTTGACCATCACCCTCAGCAGCAGTGGTCCTGCCCAGAACGAGATGCTGGCGTTAGGCCCCACCGCCGAGATTTTCCTGGAGAGCGCCAGGCTGGCAACCTTCTCCAACGTGCGCATCGACTTGACCCTCAAGTGCAACGAGACCGGCGTCAGCTATGCCCAATTCATAAAAAATGCAGCGAATCAGCCGACGACCTTTACCCTGCCGCAGATTGAAAAAGATCAAGAAACCCCGAAAAGCGCGACATTCAATCTGCGCGACCAACGCATTAGCCAAGAAGCCTTCGATTATTTTTTCAATACGCCGGACGCCACCTATACCGTCATTCTCTCGTTCTACAACAATCAAGCGGAGTCCAGCAGCCATGCCTACGACTTGGTACTGGACAAGGTCCAGGTCCAGCAGAAACAACGCCTGTACAAACCCGTGTTGATGTATCCCAGACAGGGAGACAGCGCTTTACCGGAAAGCCCTCATCGCAATAACACGGTACTCGTCGGCCTGGCAGACGCCTCTCGGCGCACCCTGCGCGACACGTTCACTGAACTCTCCGAAACGCACACGCTTGAGGCGCAGATCGAACTCTCCCCCTCGACCTTGCACCCCTACGACGAGGACTCCACTGACACGACGGCTTCCACATTGACGCTGATTCACGGCGTGTTGCTACTGGAAAGCGATGTGCATTACCCCGACCCCATCATCCTGGGCTACGCGCTGAAAACCGCGACTTTCACCCTGCCGCCCGATAACAGCACCCCCATCATTCCACTGGCTCCGTTTATCCGGCGACTCGCTACCCCGCCCTATGGCACGGCAGAGTTCATCGACTTCAGCGGGTCCACTATCGAGTCTCTCGATAAGCCTGAAAACAAACGAGCGCCCATACGCACCAACACCTGCGTGGCCGGGCTGCTGGCAAAAACCGCGGGCGCAGGTTTGCATGAGCTGTTTGCGTTGGCGCCGGATGCCTGGCGCGAGCCGCCCTTGCTAGGCGAGAAAAAGCCCAGTCCACTGGACTTTCACGGCCCCCATGGCACCTATTACTGGGAGTTGTTTCTTTACCTGCCCTGGCTGTTGGCACAACGCCTGAACCAGGAGCAACAATACGCCGAGGCCGAAACGTGGATACGCTACGTGTTCGATCCCGTACACCCATCCGGGTTCTGGCGCCTGCCTGCGCTGCTTACCAGTGCGCCACAACGCCACGACGTCTCGTCCGTGTCCCACCCATTGGCGACAAGCAGCGCGGTACATTTTCGTCAGGCGCTGTACCTGCTGTACGTCGACATCCTGCTCAATCGCGGGGATGCGGCCTACCGGCAAATGACCCGTGACGGCCTGGCCGACGCCAAGTTGTGGTACATCCGCGTCAAGGGCTTGCTCGGGCCAAGGCCGCCGCTCAACCCGGTCGATCCCTGGGCAGCCACGACCCTGGACAAACTGCAAAACCCTTCCACGCTCGACAGCACGACAGTACCTGCGGGCACCTCGCGGCTGTGTCGGTCCCTGAGCCCTGATTTGCTGCTGCGCTGGGACAAGATCGAATCTCGCCTGCACAACCTGCGCCATCACCTGGATCTGACCGGCAAACCCTTGAGTCTGCCGCTGTACGCCGCGACCCTGACGCCTCAAACGCTGCTTGCCGCGTACCAGCAAGGGGCGGTCGGCGCCAGCCTGCGCCCGTCCCTACGCACCGCCCAGGCCGCGCACTATCGCTTCCAGGTGCTGCTGGGACACGCCTTGCAAGCGGTCGACAACCTGATCCAGTTGGGGACGACCTTATTGTCGTTGTTCGAACGCAAAGAGCAGGCCCAGTACCTGGAAACCCAGCAGCAGCAAGCCTGGGACTTGGCGAGGCTGGCCGTCGAGCAACAGGCCCAGGCCGTACAGTTCGATGCGAGGAACCAGGAGGCGCTGTTGGCAGGACGCCGCATGGTCGAAGCGCGGGTGGCGTTCTTCGAACAGCAGCTCAAGCGGGGCATCAGCCCGGCCGAGGCCCAGGCCACCCAGGAGTACCAGGACAGTGCACGCTGGGACACCGCCGCCGCCGTGGCACAAGCCGGCGCGGGGCTGGCGATGCTGATACCGAATATTTTTGGCACCTCCAACGGCGGCGTGCGCTACGAGGGCGCTTTTCACGCCCTGCACGCGGCGTCCCAAGGCATTGCCAATGAAAAGCGCGCCAACGCTGCCCACCTGGACCGCACCGACCTGTTTGCCCGACGCGCCGCCGAGTGGGCCCATTCGCTTGAACAGGCACGCCTTGAGCTGGCCCAGGTCGACGCCCAACTGCAGGCTTATACCGAACAGCAAGCCCATACCCGCTTGCAACTGGGCCTGGCCCAGACCAGCCTGACCCAGGCACGAAGCCTGTACGACCAGCTCGGCAAACGCTTTACCAACGCCCAACTGTATCAATGGCTCAATGGCCAACTTTCCACTTTCTACTACCAAGCCTATGACTCGACCCTGTCGCTGTGCCTGGCGGCCGAGGCCTGCTGGCAGGAAGAACGGGCTCAGTGGGACAAGCACTTCATTCAAACCCAGCATTGGACCCATCAATATCGAGGCTTCAGCGCCGGCGAAGCGCTCAAGCAAAATCTACTGAGCATGAGTAACGCCTACGTCACCCACAACGAACGTTTGCTGGAGATCACTAAAACCGTGTCGCTGCGCCATCTGCACAGCCAAGACCCGATGGCCACGCGCGACATGCCCTGGGCCGCGCTTAAAGCCGACCTGGTAAAAACCGGCACCTTGACCTTTGAACTGACCCTCAAGCTGTTTGACGACGACTACCCAGGCCATTACCTGCGGCGTATCAAGCACGTCAGTGTGTCCCTGCCCGCCACGCTGGGCCCCTATGAAGACATCAAGGCCATCCTGACCCAAACCGCCAATACCACGCACGTCACCCCAGCGACCAGACACACCGAAGCCGCGGTAAAAAAAGACCTGCGCGCCAAACAGCAAATCGCCCTGTCCAGCGGGCTCAACGACAGCGGATTGTTCACCTTGAACTTCGACAGCGACGAGCGTTACCTGCCGTTCGAATACACAGGAGCGATCTCCACCTGGCAACTGACCTTTCCCAACCATGCCCGGCAAAACGCTCTGCTCGAATCCCTCACCGATATCATCGTGCACCTGCGCTACACCGCTAAAAACACCGGAGGTCAACGATGAGCGTGCAGTCGCCCGAACTCTTGGAACCTAAGATTCCTGCGTTGCCCAAGGGCGGTGGCGCCATCCAGGGCCCCGGCGCACAATGGGGCGCCGTGGGCACACGGGGTGAGGCGTGCCTGGAGGTGCCCTTGCCCATTTCGCCGGGCCGTGGCTTCACGCCGGCCTTGAGCCTGGGTTATCGCAGCGCCCAAGGCAACGGGCCCTTCGGCCTCGGCTGGGCGATGTCGGCAGGCGCCATCAGCCGTGATACCCGCAAAGGCGTACCGGCCTACGGTGATGACGACCGTTTCATCAGCCCCCAAGGCATCGACATGATCCCTGAGCGTGATGCCGACGGCGAAGTTCAGGCCACGACCTGGGACCACTATAACGGCCTGGCCCTGGGTGAATCCCACCGAGTGGTGCGCTATTTTCCGGTGATAGAAGCGCGCTTCGACCGTATCGAGCATTGGTCTTGCGAAAGCGACAAGGCCGGGTTCTGGCTGGTTCAGGGGGCCGACGGCTGCGTGCACCTGTTCGGCAAGACCCTGATCGCGCGCTGTGCAGACCCGAACGACGATCTACGTGTTGCCCAATGGCTGTTGCAGGAAAGCCTCAACCCCCTGGGTGAGCAGATCTATTACCACTACAAACACGACGACCAGCCGCCAAGCGCCGCCAGGGACTATCGCGCCCAGCGTTATCTGGCGCGGGTGTGCTACGGCAACCTCAAGCCCCTTGAGCATCTGGCGCTGTGGCGCGCGGACGCCCTTGCTGACAAGCAATGGCACTTCGAACTGCTGCTGGATTATGGTGAACGCCACACCGGCCTGAGCCAAGTGCCGACCTATGCCGAACAACACGCTTGGCCGGTCCGCAAAGACCCGATCAGCAGTTATGCCTATGGCTTTGAACTCGGCACCCTGCGGCGGTGCCAGCAAGTGCTGATGTTTCATTACTTCCCCGACGAGCCGAGCCTGGGCGCCGAGCCGGTGCTGACGCGGCGTCTGTTGCTGGAGTACACCCATCGCCACGCCATCGGCAGTTGCCTGAACGCCGTGCACAACCAGGCCTTTGACGCCCAGGGGAACGCCAGTGCCTGGCCGCCTCTGGAACTGGCCTACAGCGCCTTCGTGCCGACGCTGGACGCCGCGCGCTACCAAGCGTTCGACGCCATGGCGGGCATCAACGACGGGCAGCATTATCAACTGGTGGACCTGTACCGCGACGGTTTGCCGGGCATCCTGCACCGCACCGATAAAAGCTGGTATTACCGCGAGCCGCTCAGGGCCCCCGGCCCGGCCAGCAGCAATGCGCTGATCTATGGTCCATGGCAGGCCCTGCCACGCATCCCCCTCGCCGATACCGTCCAAGCCACGCGCCAGGCACTGGCGGATCTTGACGGCGATGGGCATCTGGAATGGGTGGTGGCGCAACCGGGGATGAGTGGTTTTTTCAGCCTCGACTCGCAGCGGCAATGGTCGGGTTTCGTGCCTTTTGCGGCGATGCCCCAGGAGTTTTTTCATCCCCACGGGCAACTGGCCGACCTGATGGGCAGTGGGAGGCTGGACCTGGCCTTGATCGGCAGCCGTAGCGTGCGCCTGTATGCTCATCGCCAGGACGGCGGGTTTGATCCTGGCCAGGAGGTGCGCCATGCGCCCGACGATGAGGGGCTACCCACCCTCAGCCATTCGCCGGCTGAATTGATCGCCTTTTGCGACCCCCTGGGCAGCGGCCAACAACACCTGGTGCGTATCCGCCATAACGAAATCAAATGCTGGCCCAACCTCGGCCGTGGACGCTTCGGCAAAGGGTTTGTCTTCGCCACACTGGCGTTCGACCACGCCAGCTTCGATGCCGCCCATATTCGCCTCGCCGACCTGGATGGTTCAGGCGCGGTGGACCTGATTTACCTGGCGCCTGAACACGCACAGATCTATATGAACCGCGCCGGCAGCGGGCTGGCATCGGAGCCACTGACATTGCCTTGGCCCGAGGGCGTGCGCCATGACGCGACGTGCCAGGTCAGCTTTGCCGACCTTCAAGGCCTGGGCTGTTCCAGCCTGATCCTGAGCGTGCCGCACATGACCCCCCAGCACTGGCGGTATGACTTCGTCAGTCTCAAACCGTATTTGTTAACCGCCACGCTCAACAACCGGGGGGCCACCACCCAGCTGAGCTACCGCAGCAGCGCCCAGGAATGGCTCGACGAAAAACAGCACTGGCAAACCCTGGGAGTGCCCCAAGGCAGTAGCCTTGCGTTCCCAGTGCAGGTGGTCAAGCGGCAACAGCAAAAGGACCTGGTCAGCGGCAACCGCTCCACCCAGTATTTTCGTTACCGGCAAGCCTGCTATGACCGTGAGGAGCGCCAGTTCCTCGGCTTTGGCCTGGTGTTGCACACCGAGCAACCCCCTACGGCCGATGCGCAGCCTGGGGTGTTGACCAAACGCTGGTTCCACACCTTTGAGCCCTCGCAGGAGGCTTTTTACCCGGGCGACCCACAGGCGCCCGCGCTGGGGCCAACCCTGCTGGGCCAGTTGGAGGCCGGGCGCACAGGAGACACGCTGATCACCACGCCCGTCGCAACCACCCGCCGCGCGATGCAGCGTGCATTGGCGGGGAGCCTGCTGCGGGAAGAGGTGTATGCCGCCGCCGATTCGCCACCACAGGCAGTGCCGTATTCGGTACAGCAACAGCGCTATCTCATACGGCAATTAAGCCCGTCGGCCAAGGCCGGCGAACCGGCGGTGCTGCTGCCACTGTTGCTGGAGTCGCTGACCTGTCGCTACGAGCGCCAACCGGACGACCCGTGCTGCCGGCACATCCTCAATCTGCGCTGGGACCGCTACGCCGGCAATCTGCACAGCGTGGTGGTCGACTATGCCCGTCGCAGGACAGCCAGCGACTCCCCACCGCCCGGGCCAGCCCACCAGCAGCAGTGGTGGCGTGACGCACACGACTCAGCGCAGCAGGCGTATTACCTCAACGAAACCCGCGCCCGCTTCATTCACCTGGACGCCGCGCAGCGCTGGCGCTTGCACTTGCCCTACCAGCAACGAAGCAACGTGCTGGTGCTGAGCAAAGAGGCGTTAGCGATTGAAAAAATAAGCTATGAACACTTCATCGCGCAGGGCCCGTCCGATCCATTGGGAACAGCGGCCGAACGCAGGCTGGGGGGGCTGTCGGTGCAGCACTACTGCGTGGCGGAGCACACCGAACCCTTGCCGGCCGGCACCGCGAGTTTTCAGGCGCTGCCTGCCTATATCGAGACAGCCGAACTCGATCAGCAAGCGCTGGAGGTATATGAGGGCCGCGCTGTCACTGCAACGCTCAGTGCACAGCACTATCGGGCCATGGCCGCGTTCCTGTCACCGGACCCCGGGCAGGACGAGGCCATCACCCTGTGGTCCCTCGGCCAGGGTTATACCCGCTACGGCCAGGCCGAAATGTTCTATCGGCCTCGTCGGCATCAGGCCAGCCTGAGCCATGGGTTCACGCAGTCCGAGTACGACCGCTATGGGTTGTACATCATCAAAGTGCAATTGGCGGACGGCTGCACGACCCAGGCGCAGTACGACTACCGCCTTGGCCTGCCGGTGAGGGTGACTGACGCGCAGCGTACACAACGCTACGCGCACTACGACGCGCACGGGCAGCTGCTGGCGACCGGCCTCAAGGGTGAGGAGCAAGGAAAGCCCGTGGGCCATGACGCCCCTACGCCCTTCATCCGCACGCCCGATACGGGCCCGACGCAGGCCCTGACTGATCCGAAGGCGGCGTTGCTCAACGCTCAAAGCGCGTGCTTCTACGACGTGTTCAGTTGGATGGGGCGCATTCCACCCGCCAGCATCCAGGCGCAATGGGTAAGCAACGGTTACCTGCTGCCCAGCGGGCATATTCGTGCCTCGGCGTTGGCACGCCTGAACAGCCTGAGCGCTACGCTCCCCCATCATCAAACCCTCAAGCGCCTGATTCAGGCGGCCAGGCAAGTGCCGGTGCACGTCGTGGTACTGCACGCCGACCGTTGGCAAGGCACGTCGCAAACGGCGCAGATCCAGGTAGCCCTCGCCTTCAGCGACGGCTTTGGCCGCGTGCGGCAAACCCAGGAAAAGGCACAACCGGGCCCGGCCTTTGCAGTCGATGACGCCGGTATGTTGAGCGCGGGTGCCGAGCCAACCGATGCCACTCGCCGTTGGCGGATCAGCGGCCGTGTGGAGTATGACAATCAGGGTTGCCTGGCGCGCACCTGGCGACCTTATTTTGCCGACCGTGCCGGCTATATCGACGATGCGGCCTTCAACACCTTGCGTCCCAGCGAGCAGCACTTTCATGACGCGTTGGGGCGCCCGGTACGCGTGCTCAATGCCAATGGCGACACGCGGCGCCAGACCTACCACGCCTGGTACAGCATCGCTGAAGACGAAAACGACACGCACGCGCCGGCCTGACAACAGAGCCGGGCCGTTACAAGGCCCGCGCTCCTTGGCCTGACGTTGCGCGTATTAACGGCGGTGAGGGTCCATCACCCTGACCGCCCGATAGTTAAGCCCACTGATGTGCTGGATCATCACCCGATAGGCGCCACGACCGCGCTGCCCGCGATAACGCGGCAAGTCAAAACTGCGGACATTCTGCCCACCCGCCATGGCATGGCCGGTATGAAAATCCAGTGTGCGGTCTTCCAGCCGATCAATCACCCTTCTGAGAATTTCACCTCCGGGGCCATGTAATTCATTCTGAATAGGTGTGACGTCAATCTGGAGGGGCTCAGGCACCAGCCCGGAGGAAGGTCCCGGGCTTACCGGCTGCGCGGCGGGCACCTCAGAAGCGGAGCCTCTGCGGCCCACGCTCGTGACCCTGGTTTGCGGTTGTACTTCGGTGTGGGTCAGCCCAGCCGCTGGCAGCGGGCTGGCGCCCACTTTGCGTGCCGGAGCGCGCAGTTCTATGCCTACAAACCCCAACCTGGCAAGCGTAAAGCTAGGGTTACGCTCCGTTCGTGAGGCTGTTTCAGCCCGGTCCCGATGCTCGGTGGGCCCAACGTACCCATAAAGACCGCCCCGCGCTGCCGGGGTCAGCCCGTAGGACAGACTCTTAGTGTCAGCGGTAGCCAGACGGTGTTCCAGGAAAAATTCCGCCAACTCGCTGACTTCATGTTCGGTAGCGCCCTGTCTGCGGCCCAGCTCTTGCGCACCGACCGTTACGGACTGCTCATAGAACGCTCTGCGCTGAACGTCAGTGGTGCCTAATCGCTGAAGCGCGTAAAGCGCCACGCCCACCACACCTGAAATCAGCCCGAAATAAGCCAGTTCAGCCCTATAGCCTATCTCTACCCCTACTCCGTGCCCGATCAACAACACCAGGAGCAGAACCGTCACCACCTCCAGCATCGAGCGGCGCTGCAAACCGTCTTCGTCTACATAACCCATGGGGTTGTTCCCCACCATCGCATACAGGTTCAACCCATCCACATCCCCCGCCGGGTCAGCGCTGATCCACCGCAACAACCACGGCGCGTAGTACCTGAAGCCGTAGTAATACAGCCCGCTGGCGTCGCGCTCCTTGCCCGAATAACGTCGGGTTTTATAGTTCGCCTCCAAGGCACTTTTTGCCGCCCACCAGGCGGTTGCGCCGAAAGGGTAATAACTTTCCTGGCTCAACAGGCCGGCTGCCTCGTCCAGCTCCAGAGTGCCGCTGCCCAAATGATCGTCGAGGCTGAACCGCAGTTGCTCGTCCTGCATCTCGTCGGGGCGCTGCTGCTCCCACTGCAGACCTCTGACCGAATGGCGCCCGCCCGGAGCAAGCACCACATTCAACCACTCGCCATCCGGCCCGTGGCGATGCAGCTCCAGCCCTGGCAGATAAAGCACTTCATGGGTGTGAGTCTGCGTCTTGCCATGTGCCACGCGACGCTTGATGACTCGCTGGCCGGCGCCGTCGTACAGATACACCTCATCGTCATGTTCGCCATTGTCACGCAGCACCTGCGCAACGCGAACCAACTGGTTGCGCCCGTTCCAGGTCAACGCCTGACCAGGCGCCAGTGCCTGGAGATTGCCACGTTGGTCGAAGCCGTTGCCCAGGCCCGGCGCCTTTGCGCCCTCGCGGGCAATCACGCTGTGATTGCTGTGTTCGCCCACCTGCATCCGTTGGGTATAACCGCTGCCGGTGCTGGGCACATGGCGCATCTGCGTCAGGTTACTGGCCGAGTCGTAGGCATAGTGGCGGGTGTAGTTGCCCCAGAGGTTGTCGTCTGTGGCGCCGAACGTGATTCGCCCCGGCAGTGCCGATGCGCCGGTATTGCGCGCGTTTTCACGGCCGGTGGCCTTGATCAATCGCGACAGGCTGTCGTATTCGAATGTGCTTACTGCCTCCACCTGCACGTTGCTGGCCCAGCGGGTCGGCTGCGCCGCATCGCGGATGCGCAACACATTGCCGACCCGGTCGTAGCTGTAGAAGAGGTCTTGCAGTCGCTTGCCTGCCGAATCCTTGAGGTGGGCGCTCAAGCGTGTCAAACGTCCATCGGTGTCCGAATACTCGGCAACGCTGAGCACGCCATTACCCAAGCGTTCGCTCAACACCTGGCCCGAGGCGTTGACGCTGCGTTGATCCACCAGGGTCTTGCGCGCTCCGCTTTTGAACAGGATCTCGCTTTTCGTCAATTGGCCGTCGACACCGTATTGAGATTGCTGGCGATTGCCGCGCGCGTCGACCTGCTCCAGGCGTTGCCCCAGCGCATCGTGCTGCCAGGTGGTGGTGAAGGTCTGGGCTTGCAACTGTGCATCCCGCTCACTCACGGGCAGCGGCCAGTCGGGCGCGGTGTGCGACGTGCACAGGCGCCGGGTTTGCTCGGTGATGTTGCCTTGCACGTCGTAGCGCTCAACGAGCAACGTGCCTGCCGGGTCATCGTGACGAATCATGCGCCCACAGCGATTGCGCGCCGCCTCCGTGGACGTCATGCCCGCGTAACTCATGCGCTCGACACAGCGTTCAGCCGCCGCCTCCTCCGCGCGCTCGAATACCGCGACGGGGCGCAGCAACGGGTCGTATTCGAACCGCTGGCGCGTGCCTCGACTGTCCCACTGTTGCACGACCTGGCCGCCACTGCCGAGCAAGCGCGTCTGACGGCCCGCATCCACGCTGTCGGTGCTCAGCACTTGCCCGCTCAAGCTATAACGATGAGACAGATTGGGCCGCACGTCGGGATCGGCAGCGTGCAACTCGAACAGCCTGGGGTCCCACTGTTGCTGCAACAGGCCGCGAGCGTCGAACACCTGCCGCGTGACCTGCGCGCTGGGTGATTGCTGCGCGGTATTGCGATGGTACGCCACGCTGCGCACGGTCAACCCTCGCGGGTCGACCACCGTCAGCGTGGGCGTGTTGTGATGCAAAGAAGACATAACCTGATGACCTGGAAACCAAAGAAGCCTAGAGCCTAGTCATCAAGCCGGTGCCAGCCTGCGGGCTCCGCACGCTGCGCAGTGTGCGGCGCTTCCGAGGGTGTCGTGAGGCTTACCGGATGCGGCGCTTCATGGCACCGGCAGCCAACCGCTGAAAGCACCTTGGGCACCCAACGGGGACCAGGCAAAATCCCAGGCGGGCGGCGGCAATGCCGGTCGCGGCGCGGCTATCGAAGGGTGGCCCTTCCAGTCGAACAGGGTGCAATCGCGCCAGCTCAAGACAATGCCTGCCGCCGGGCTGTCATCCGTCAGCACCCAGCGCGCAGCAGCGGCGGCCATGAAGGCCTCGATCGGCTCCTCATCGACCTGCGTGCGGTACGTCGAACTCAGCAACCAGCGGCATACGTTCAGATGGTACGTCCAGTCCAGCGGCGGCTGGTTGCGATAGGCCCAGGTCATGAAGGCGCGAAACAGGTTCAAGCCCTCCGGTGGGTCGAGCTTGAGCAACGCCGGGCAGATGTCGAACAAGGTATGCCAGTGAGGCAGCAGGCGTGCATCCAGGTGCACGAAGCAGCGCGAATTACTCGGGTAATCAGACAGCGCCGGTTGCGCACGCAGGCGCCGCGACGCCTTGCTGACCAGGCGGCCGGCGCCGGCAGGCAATTGAGGGTTCATAGAGTGTTCTCACAATCGTGACGAGAGAATGCCTCCTGGTTACAGGAAGCCCAAGGCACACGTCAGGATGCGGGAGAAGCGCGGGGGTTGGCCGAGGGCCAGGAATAGCGCGGCGGCGCCTTGTTGCGCCGCTCATGGGCGACACGCGGGGCTTGGGTGAGGCCGAGCAGCCAGGCTAGGCCGATCAGAAACACCAGGGCAACGGTAACCGCGTTGCACACCGGGCAGGCAAAGTAGTTCGAGATGTTGCTGGAGGACGGGTTCGCCAACCCTTTGTCGGAAATTGGCGACTGACCGCCGTCCACCGAACAGAACAGCCCGCCGATGCCGTTGAGCTGCTGCCCCATCATCTGGCCATGCCCCAAACCGCAGGCGAACAGGTTCATCAGCACGCAGAAGTACAGGGCCCAGGCGATCAGTGAGCGGTCAGAGTGGCGCAATTTCATGGCGGCGACTCTACCACCGAAGCCATAAAAGAAAGAAATGCGACGCGCCCCTGTGGCAGAACGTCGCAGATTACGCGCGCCGGCCAGGGTTGCTAGACTCTGCACCCTTCTCGTTACTCCTTTTCAAAGCCTGGCGGAGCAGCTCCACGGCCCTACAGGCGTTTCACAGGATGCACAGTTGATGAGTACGTTATTCACCCGCCGCAAAGTGCTGACCGGCATGGGCCTATTGGGCCTGGGCAGCCTGCTGGGCGGCTGTGACTACAGCCCCAAGCTGAACTTCAAGTACGGCAAGGACCTCAGTGACAAGATCATGGGCCGCACCTTCAAGCTCAAGAACACCGACGGCGAAACCGTCACCCTGAGCTCGTACCGCGGCCTGATGCCGGTGGTGTTCTTCGGCTTCACCCAGTGCCCGGCCGTCTGCCCGACAGCCCTGGCCCGCGCCGCCCAGGCCAAGAAGCTGATGGGCCGCGATGGCAAGATCATGCAGGTGGTGTTCATCACCCTGGACCCCGAGCGCGACACCCCCGAAATTCTCGACAACTACGTCAAGGCCTTCGACCCAAGCTTCGAAGCGCTCTACGGCACCCCGGAAGAAATCGCCGTGGCCGCCAAGGAGTTCGGGATCTTTTATGAAAAGATCCCCGCCGGCGACACCTATACCCTCTCCCACACCGCCACCAGTTTCGTGTTCGACACCCGTGGCAACCTGCGCCTTGGCTTGCAGGCATCCCTTACCGCTCAAGAGTGCGCAGAAGACCTGCTCACCGTCATGGAGGTCTGCTAATGACTGCCGTTCAACACCTCAAGCGTCTCACCCTCGGTCTAACCCTGCTGGGCCTCGCTGCCCACGCCAGTGCCCAGGTACAAGTCACTGACGCCTGGGTACGCGCCTCCGTAGTGGGCCAACCGTCCAGTGGCGCCTTCATGACCCTCACCGCCGACAGCGACAGCAAACTGTTGAGCGTGGCATCGCCAGTGGCCAAGGACGTGCAGATTCATGAGATGAGCATGAAGGACGACGTCATGCGCATGGGCCCGGTGGGCTCGGTGGCCCTGCCTGCCGGCAAAGCCGTCAAGCTCGACCCCAACGGCTACCACGTCATGTTGATGGGCCTGACCGGCCAGATCAAGGAAGGCGACCAGGTACCACTGACCCTTACGGTAGAAGATGCCAAGGGTGAAAAGCAGGCCGTCGAAGTGAAGGCAACGGCGCGTGGGCTGGATGGCATGGACCACAGCAAGATGGACCATAGCAAGATGCATTGATTGCGCAAACAAGCCTGCAGCGCTTGCTCTGCTCCCCGGTAACGTTGGTTGAGGGTTGCCCCTCAACCATAGAATCTCCCACAGTTTGATTGCCGGGAGTGATCAGATAGGCTGTCAGGCCGCCCTCCCCAGGAATCATCGGTAATGCTGTTTGTCGTCATGCTCGGGGGCAAGCACCCGCGGGCCAGGATCGAAGTACACGATGTGGTGTTCGCCGTGGCGGACACCCTGCAAGCCACCTACCCGCAATTACGCGACGCCTGGTTCGGCAGCCCCAAAGGCGTACACATCGATTCATGGATGGCCGTCGATGGCGTCGACGGCTGGAAGGTTGAACTGAGCCACCTGGCGCCCCACGGCGATGCACTCCGCCTGTACTTCATCAACCTGGGCGGTTACGAAGCCAATAGCTTTGGCGAGTCCCATCACTACCTGCTGGTGGTCGCCCGTAACAAAAAGGAGGCCATGGGCAAAGGCAAGCAGCAGATGCTCAGCCACTGGTCCCAGGCCCACACCGACGCGGTGCTGGATATCGACGACTGCCTGCCCATCGACCTGGTGGACGGCCGCTATATCCACCTGGTGCAAGCGGCGCACCGCCCGATCGTGCAGCGCAACGACTACCTTGTGCTGCCTTGAATCCTCACGGCGAAAACAGTGCCGGCTGAAACCCAGTGGAACTTTGCCGAGAAATAACCGCCTGAATCCGGTACGCTCACCGTTTTTTACTCTAGGAGTTACTCACCATGGCCAAAGCCACCGCCCGTCACATCCTCGTTGCCTCTGAAGACAAGTGCAACGAACTCAAGGCCCAAATCGAAGGCGGCGCTGATTTCGCAGAAATCGCTAAAGCCAACTCCAGCTGCCCATCCAGCCGCCAGGGCGGTGACCTCGGTTCGTTCGGCCCAGGCCAGATGGTCAAGGAATTCGACACCGTGGTCTTCAGTGCCCCGGTCAACACCGTGCAAGGCCCGGTGAAGACTCAGTTCGGCTACCACCTGCTGGAAGTCACCAGCCGCCAGGATTGATTCAATCCGCGCTGATGCTATAAACAACGGCCCGCCCTTTGGTGGGCCGTTGTGCATCTGATGACTGGCGATGCCCAGGCCGTTAGCGTACAAATCCTTATGACTCTTACCCGGCGCTCAAGGCTGATAATGCGATTGGCTTTTTCATCTCTGCTCTGTTCCACCCTGGCCTTGCTAATGGCCAGCACTGCGGTGATCGCAGCCCCGCAAACCTACCTGACGGTGTACGGCGAGCCCGCCAAATACGCCGAAGGTTTCAGCCATTTCGACTATGCCAACCCCAACGCTCCCAAGGGCGGCAGCCTGCGGCGTTCCGCGCTGGAGGTGGGGCGGTTTGACCATGTGCTGCCGTATATCGACAAAGGTATCGGCGTATCGCAGGTCGACGGCTGGGTGTATGCGCCCTTGGCGTTGCGCTCGCTGGATGAGCCTTACACCGTCTACGGCCTGGTGGCGCAAAAGATGGAGCGCGCCGACGATGGCCTGTCACTGCGCTTCTACCTGAACCCCAAGGCGCGCTTTGCCGATGGCAAGCCCATCACCGCGCAAGACGTGCGCTACAGCTTTGACGTGCTGATGACCCAAGGCAGCTTGCGCTTTCGCACGCTATTTGCCGACGTGAAGCACGTCGAGGTCGAAGGTGAGCGCCAGGTGCGCTTTGACTTTTCCAGCAACGAAAACCGTACCCTGCCCCTGGATATCGCCACCTTGCCGGTGTTCCCCGAGCACTGGTGGAAGACCCGCGACTTTGCCAACGGCGGCGGCTACGAAGCGCCACTGGGCAGCGGCCCCTACAAGGTCAGCAAGATCGACTCCGGCAGCACCATCACCTTCACCCGTGACCCCGACTGGTGGGGCAAGGACTTGCCGGTCAGCCGCGGCCTGTACAACTTCGATCACCTGAGCCTGGAGTACTTCGGCGACACCGAAGTAGCGCGCCAAGTGCTACGCGGCGGCGCCTATGATTTCAACCGTGAATTCTCCGCCACCGGTTACTCCATCGGCTACAACGGCCCGGCCTTGGACGATGGCCGCCTGCAGCGCGCGCACCTGGCCAAGGAGATGCCGCAGCCGGCCCAGGGCTATGTGTTCAACGTGCAAAAACCGATATTCAAGGATCGCCGCGTGCGCCAGGCCCTGGCGATGC
Source organism: Pseudomonas sp. NBRC 111138 (assembly GCF_001320835.1). Lineage (NCBI taxonomy): Bacteria > Pseudomonadati > Pseudomonadota > Gammaproteobacteria > Pseudomonadales > Pseudomonadaceae > Pseudomonas > Pseudomonas sp. NBRC 111138. The sequence goes on from NZ_BCBO01000048.1 coordinate 20,504, forward strand.
TGTGGGATTTTGAATGGGCCAACCGGCAGATGATGCGCAACTTGTACATCCGACAGCAGAGCTATTTTTCCAATAGTCCGCTGGCCGCCAGCCAGTTGCCCACCCCGGAAGAACTGGCAATCCTCGAACCCCTGCGCGGGCAGATTCCCGACGAGGTGTTCACCCAGGTGTTCAAGGCCCCGGTCACCGATGGTAGTGGCATGATCCGCGACAAACAGTTGCAAGCCTTGGCCCTGCTGGAAGACGCCGGCTGGAAACCTGTGGGCGACAAACTCGTCAATGCCCAGGGCGAGCCACTGGAATTCACCTTCCTCAACGTCCAGAACGGCCTCGAACGCCTGTTGCTGCCCTACAAACGCAACCTGGCGCAGATCGGCATCACCCTGAATATTCGCCGCATCGACTCCTCGCAGTACGTCAACCGACTGATGGCCCGCGACTACGAAATGATCGTCACGGGTTTCCCGGTCACCACCTCGCCCGGCATGGAGCTGTACAACTATTTCGGCTCTGCCGCCGCGTTCGATTCGGGCGCCAACAACTACATCGTGCTCAAGGACCCGGCCGTCGATACCCTGATCCATGGCCTGGTCAAGGCTGACACCCAGGCCAAGATGCTCACCTATGCCCACGCCCTGGACCGCGTACTGCAATGGAATTACCTGTGGATCCCCAACTATTACCCACCGGGCACTTCCGCCGCATGGTGGAACCGTTTCGGGCGCCCGGCCATCGAGGCGAAGAACGACGAAGCCCTGGAAACCTGGTGGGAAGTCAGCCCCACCCCGCTGACGAACGAACAAATGCAGGCTGAGTTGAAAAAACGCGGAGAGGCCCACTGATGTTTGCCTATATCGTACGGCGCCTGCTGCTGATCATCCCGACGCTGGTGATCATCCTGCTGGTGAACTTCGTGATCGTGCAGGCCGCTCCCGGCGGGCCGGTGGAGCAAGCCATCGCCCACTTGCAAGGCATTGGTGGCGGAGGTGTGGCGGGCGCATCCGGCGAAGGCATCAGCGGCTCGCGAGCCAGCCGCGGCCTGGACCCGAAGCTGATCAAGGACATCGAAAAACAATACGGCTTCGACAAATCCGCGCCGGAACGCCTGTGGTTGATGCTCAAGAACTATGCCCAATTGGACTTCGGCAACAGTTTCTTCAGAGGCGCAACGGTAACTGACCTGATCCTGGAAAAGATGCCCGTCACGATTTCCCTCGGCCTGTGGGCCACGCTGATCACCTACCTGGTGTCGATCCCGCTGGGCATACGCAAGGCCGTGCGCCATGGCAGCAGCTTTGATATGTGGAGCAGCACGGCCATCGTCATCGGTTACGCGATGCCGGCATTCCTGTTTGCGATGTTCCTGATCGTGGTGTTCGCCGGCGGTACCTCGCTGAACTGGTTCCCGGTACGCGGGCTGGTCTCGGAAAACTTCGCCGAACTGAGCACCGTGGGCAAAATCGCCGACTATTTCTGGCACCTGGTACTGCCAGTAACGGCGCTGGTGATCGGCGGCTTTGCCACCTTGACCATCCTGACCAAGAACTCGTTCCTCAATGAAATTACCCGCCAATATGTGGTCACCGCCCGCGCCAAGGGTTTGAGCGAACGCCGGGTGCTGTACGGTCACGTGTTCCGCAATGCGATGTTGCTGGTGATCTCGGGGATTCCCCAGGCGTTTATCAGTGTGTTTTTTGCCGGCTCGCTGCTGATCGAGGTGATCTTCTCCCTCGATGGCCTGGGCCGCATGAGCTACGAGGCGGCCGTGTCCCGCGACTACCCGGTGGTGTTCGGCTCGCTGTTTATCTTCACCCTGTTCGGCCTTCTGATAAAACTCATCGGTGACCTCTGCTACACCCTGGTGGACCCGCGTATCGACTTCGCGGCGAGGAACGCCTGATGCTCAACCTGTCTCCCGTGGCTCGCCGGCGTTTCGAACGCTTCAAGAAAAACCGCCGTGGCTGGTGGTCGCTGTGGCTGTTTATCGGCCTGTTTATCCTGACCCTGGGCGGCGAGTTGATCGCCAATGACAAGCCGCTGGTGCTCAGTTTCAAGAACGAGCTGTATTTTCCGGTGTTCAAGCGCTACACCGAGCAGCAGTTCGGTGGGCAGTTGCCGTTCCAGGCGGACTACCGCAGTGACTACGTGCAAAAGCTGATCAAGCAGGATGGCGGCTGGATGCTGTTCCCGCCGATTCCGTTCAGCGATGACACGCCCAACTACGAACTCTCCCGCCCTGCCCCGAGCCCGCCGTCGGCGGTGAACTGGCTGGGCACCGATGACCAGTCCCGCGATGTGTTGGCCCGGGTGATCTTTGGTGCACGGGTGTCGATCCTGTTTGCCCTGGCCCTGACCGCCATCAGCGCCGTCATTGGCATTGCCGCCGGGGCGTTGCAGGGGTACTACGGTGGCTGGGTGGACTTGCTCGGCCAGCGCATCCTCGAGGTGTGGTCTGGCCTGCCGGTGCTGTACCTGCTGATTATCCTGTCGGGGTTTGTGGAGCCGAACTTCTGGTGGTTGCTGGGGATCATGGCGCTGTTTTCCTGGTTGGCCCTGGTGGACGTGGTGCGCGCCGAGTTCTTGCGTGGGCGCAACCTGGAGTACGTCAAGGCCGCACGCGCCCTGGGCCTGGGCGACGGCAAGATCATTCGCCGGCACATCCTGCCCAACGCCATGACCGCGACCCTCAGCTATTTGCCATTTATCTTGACCGGGGCGATATCCACCTTGAGCGCTCTGGATTTCCTTGGCTTCGGCATGCCCGCCGGCAGCGCCTCCCTGGGCGAGCTGATCGGCCAGGGCAAGCAGAACCTGCAAGCGCCATGGCTGGGCTTGACGGCGTTTTTCACCTTGGCGCTGATTCTGTCGTTGCTGGTGTTTATCGGCGAGGCACTGCGTGATGCCTTCGACCCCCGCTCATGAGTGACTGCGTATGAACCTGATCGAAATCCGCGACCTGTGCGTCGCCTTCAACGGCCAGACCGTCGTGCGCAACCTGAGCCTGGACGTGCGCCCGGGCGAGTGCCTGGCGCTGGTGGGCGAGTCGGGCTCGGGCAAGTCGGTGACGGCCCATTCGATCCTGCAACTGCTGCCGCAAGCCGGCACCGAAACCCTGGGCTCCATCAAGTATCGCGGCCAGGAACTGATCGGCGCCTCACCGAGCACCTTGCAAAAATTGCGCGGCAACCGCATTGCCATGATCTTCCAGGAGCCGATGACCTCCCTCAACCCGCTGCACAGCATCGAAAAGCAGATCGGCGAAACCCTGCTGCTGCACAAGGGCCTGGGCGGCAAGGCGGCGCAGGCGCGCATCCTCGAACTGCTGGAACTGGTGGGCATCCAGAAACCCCAGGAACGGCTCAAGGCCTACCCCCATCAATTGTCCGGCGGCCAACGCCAGCGGGTGATGATCGCCATGGCCCTGGCCTGCGAGCCCGAACTGCTGATTGCCGACGAGCCCACCACGGCGCTGGACGTGACGGTGCAGCGCAAGATCCTGCTGCTGCTCAAGTCCTTGCAACAACGCCTGGGCATGTCGCTGCTGCTGATCAGCCATGACCTCAACCTGGTGCGCAGTATCGCCCAGCGGGTCTGTGTGATGCGTGCCGGCGAAATCGTCGAGCAGGCTGACTGCCAGGCCTTGTTCACCGCACCGCAGCATCCCTACAGCCGCCTGCTGCTGGACGCCGAGCCCTCGGGCGATGTGCTGTGCAGCGAGCCCCGTGAGACGGTACTGGAAGTGGATGACCTGAGCGTGCAATTCCCCCTCGGTGGCGGGCTGTTCCGGGCCAAGACCTACCTGCGCGCGGTGGACGGCATCAGCCTCAGCGTGCAGCGCGGCAAAACCCTGGGGATTGTCGGCGAGTCCGGTTCCGGCAAGTCCACCCTGGGCCAGGCGATCCTGCGCTTGCTCGACTCCAGCGGCGGCATTCGCTTCCAGGGTGAGGCCCTGGACCCGCTCAACCATCAGCAGATGCGCCCATGGCGCAAGCAGATGCAGGTGGTGTTCCAGGACCCCTATGGCAGCCTCAGCCCGCGCATGTCGGTGCAGCAGATCATCAGCGAGGGCCTGGAAGTACACGCGCCGTGCAGCCTGGCCGAGCGTGACGCGCAAGTCATCCAGGTGCTCAAGGACGTGGGCCTCGACCCTGCCAGCCGACATCGCTACCCCCATGAGTTTTCCGGTGGCCAGCGCCAACGCATCGCCATTGCCCGCGCCCTGGTACTCAAGCCAGCGCTGATGCTGCTCGACGAACCCACCTCGGCCCTCGACCGTACAGTACAGAAACAAGTGGTGGCGCTGCTGCGCGAACTGCAGGACAAATACGGCCTGACCTACCTGTTTATCAGCCATGACCTGGCCGTGGTGCGGGCCATGGCCCATGACATGATCGTGGTCAAGGATGGCAAGGTGGTGGAGCGTGGCGCGAGCCATGATGTGTTCGAATCGCCCCAACACCCGTACACCAAAGAACTGCTGGCAGCAGCGCACATCCCTTTGTGAGGTGAGATTGTTCCCACGCTCTGCGTGGGAACACAACCCGAGACGCTCCGCGTCGTGTCTTGGCCCTGCGCCAAGTGACGCAGAGCGTCACGGTAGACATTCCCACGCAGAGCGTGGGAACGATCATTAACAGGATTCTGTACCCATGAGTACCAGCCTCAAGGACTACCAACAGGTTCGCGGCCTGGCCATCCAGTCGCTGTTCGAGATCATCGAGCAGTCCAGCGAGGGCACAGTCATCGTCGACCGCGATGCGAACATCGTGTGGATGAACGAGCGTTACGCCAAGCGCTTTGGCCTCAAGAGCGCCGACCAAGCCATCGGCCAGCCTTGCGAGCAGGTGATTTCCAACAGCCTGCTGCGCCAGGTGGTGCGCAATGACCGGCCGATCCTGCTGGATATCCAGGACACTCCCAAAGGCCCAATGGTGGTGATGCGCCTGCCGATCCACGACGAGGCCGGGGCGGTGATCGGCGCGATTGGGTTTGCGCTGTTCGATGAACTGCGCAACCTGTCGCCGCTGATCGAGCGCTACCTGAGCATGCAGCAGGAGCTGGCCTCCACGCGCTCGCTGCTGCGTTCGCGGCAAAGCAAATACAATTTTGCGCACTTTATCGGCACCAGCGCCGCCAGCCTTGAGGTCAAGCGCCGGGCGCGGCGCAGTGCGAGTGCCGAGTCGCCGGTATTGCTGCTCGGGGAAACCGGCACCGGCAAGGAACTGCTGGCCCAGGCCATCCACGGCGCATCGCCCCGGGCGCACAAAGCCTTCGTGAGCGTCAACAGCGCGGCGATCCCCCATGATCTGCTTGAAGCCGAATTCTTCGGCACCGCACCCGGCGCCTTTACCGGTGCCGACCGCAAGGGTCGCCCCGGCAAGTTCCAGATTGCCCAGGGCGGCACGTTGTTTCTCGATGAGATCGGCGACATGCCGCTGCCACTGCAAAGCAAATTGCTGCGGGTGTTGCAGGAAAAGGAATTCGAACCGGTGGGCTCCAACGAGATGCTGCACAGCGATGTGCGGGTAATTGCCGCCACGTCCATGGACCTGGAGGCAGCGATCAAGCGTGGCGAGTTTCGCGCCGATCTGTATTACCGCCTCAACGTGCTGCCGATCCAGGTGCCGCCGCTGCGTGAACGGCTGGAGGATATTCCGGCGCTGAGCGAGGCGATCCTTGAGGAGTTGCGCAGCCAGCACGAACTGGACCGCGATGCCCTGGCGCTGTTGGCCCAACATGCCTGGCCGGGCAATATCCGCGAGCTGCGCAATGTGCTGGAGCGGGCGGCGTTGCTGAGTGATGACCTGATGCTCAATGCCAGCGACCTTCGCGCAGCGATTGGCACGTTCAGCCCGGTACAGCGAGGCGCGGCGGCGGCGGTCGAGGGTGAAACCTTTGCGGCGGCGCGGGAGCGGTTTGATAGGCAGGTGATTGCGGGCGCGCTCAAGGCCAGTGACGGAAATGTTGTAGAGGCGGCCAAGCGGTTGGGGCTTGGGCGGTCGACGTTGTATAAAAAAATGCTGGCGCTTGGACTAACTTAGTCTCAAACAGGAGACGCAATTCCCAATATCAAGACTTTCTTATGTGGGAGCTGGCTTGCCTGCGATAGCGGTCTAACAGTGCCCTACAAGCCAGCTGAACCACCGCTATCGCAGGCAAGCCAGCTCCCACAAGGATCTCCACTCGTCTCAAGATTGAGACTGCCGTCTCGAAAATCACTTTAAATCCACAATAAATCCATACATATCAACAAGTTATAAATCTGGCACACATCTCGCTATAGCTTCCTCCCACAGCCTCACCCACAACAATAACAATCCGATGGAGACACACCATGAGTGTGATCATTGCCCTGGCCGCGCTCGCGCTGCTGATGCTGGCCGCCTACCGTGGCTATAGCGTTATCCTGTTCGCCCCCATCGCCGCCCTTGGCGCGGTGCTGCTCACCGACCCGTCCGCCGTCGCACCTGCCTTTACCGGGGTGTTCATGGAAAAGATGGTCGGTTTTATCAAGCTGTATTTCCCGGTATTCCTGCTCGGTGCGGTGTTCGGCAAGCTCATTGAGCTGTCGGGGTTTTCGCGCTCGATCGTGGCCGCTGCGATCCGCTTGCTCGGCACGCGCCAGGCGATGCTGGTGATTGTGCTGGTCTGCGCCCTGCTCACCTACGGTGGCGTGTCGCTGTTCGTGGTGGTGTTTGCGGTGTACCCGTTTGCCGCCGAGATGTTCCGCCAGAGCAATATCCCCAAGCGCCTGATCCCGGCGACCATCGCCCTCGGTGCGTTCTCGTTCACCATGGACGCCCTGCCCGGCACGCCGCAGATCCAGAACATCATCCCCAGCACCTTCTTCAACACCACCGCCTGGGCGGCGCCGTGGCTGGGGCTGATCGGCACGATCTTCGTGTTTTGCGCCGGCATGCTCTACCTCGCACGCCAGCGCAACAAGGCCCAGCGTGCCGGTGAAGGCTATGGCACCGAGTTGCGCAATGAGCCGGAAACCGCCGACAACCTTGCCTTGCCCAACCCATGGGTCGCGCTGTCGCCGCTGATCCTGGTGGGGGTGATGAACCTGTTGTTCACCCACTGGATCCCGCAGTGGTACGGCAAGACCCACAGCCTCAGCCTGCCGGGCATGAGCGCGCCGGTGACCACCGAAATCGCCAAGCTCACCGCGATCTGGGCGGTGCAGGCGGCATTGCTGGTGGGGATTATCGTGGTGCTGGTGTTCGGCTTCTCGGCGATCAAGAGCAAGCTGGCCGAAGGCAGTAAAAGCGCGGTAAGCGGTGCATTGCTTGCGGCGATGAACACCGCGTCGGAATATGGGTTTGGCGCCGTGATCGCCTCGCTGCCAGGCTTTCTGGTACTGGCGGACTGGCTCAAGGGCATCCCCAACCCGCTGGTCAACGAAGCGATCACCGTGACCTTGCTGGCCGGTATCACCGGCTCCGCTTCCGGCGGCATGAGCATCGCCCTGGCGGCGATGTCCGAGAGCTTCATTGCAGCCGCCCACGCGGCCAATATCCCCCTTGAGGTGCTGCACCGAGTCGCGGCCATGGCCAGCGGCGGCATGGACACCCTGCCCCACAACGGCGCGGTGATCACCCTGCTGGCGGTCACCGGGTTGACCCACCGCGAAGCCTACAAGGACATTTTTGGCATCACGATCATCAAGACCCTTGCGGTGTTCGTGGTGATCGGCACTTTCTACGCCACCGGCATTGTGTGAGGTTTTCATGACAACTTTGAATGGCAAGACCGCCCTGGTCACCGGCTCCACCAGCGGCATCGGCTTGGGGATTGCCCTGAGCCTGGCCAAGGCCGGCGCCAACCTGATTCTCAACGGCTTTGGCGACGCCAGCGCGGTGATCGCCCAGGTGCAGGCCTTTGGCGGCAAGGTCGGGCATCACCCGGCAGACGTCAGCGACCCCGCGCAGATCGCCGACATGCTCGCCTACGCCGAGCGCGAGTTCGGTGGCGTGGACATCCTGGTCAACAATGCCGGTATCCAGCATGTGGCAGCGGTAGAAGACTTCCCTGTGGAGCGCTGGGATTCGATCATCGCCATTAACCTGTCCTCGGTGTTCCACAGCACACGCCTGAGCTTGCCGGGCATGAAGACCAAGGGCTGGGGGCGCATCGTCAATATCGCCTCGGTGCATGGGCAAGTCGGCTCAGTGGGCAAGGCGGCGTATGTGGCGGCCAAACATGGGGTGATCGGCCTCACCAAGGTGGTGGGCCTGGAAACCGCCACCAGCAATGTCACCTGCAACGCCATCTGCCCGGGCTGGGTGCTGACGCCGCTGGTGCAGAAGCAGATTGATGATCGCGTGGCCACTGGAATAGACCCCCAGCAGGCGCAGCAGGATCTGTTGGCAGAGAAACAGCCGTCGCTGGAGTTTGTGACGCCGTCGCAGCTTGGGGAACTGGTGTTGTTCTTGTGCAGTGAAGCCGGCGCCCAGGTGCGCGGCGCGGCCTGGAACATCGATGGTGGCTGGCTGGCCCAGTAAACCCGTGATGATCGTTCCCACGCTCTGCGTGGGCACGCAGACCGGGGCGCTCCGCGCCCCAAAAGCGGACGCAGAGCGTCCAGTCAGGCATTCCCACGCGAAGCGTGGGAACGAGAAGAGGCAGCTTATGTCCGAGATCCTCTGGCAACCCTCCCCGGAACGCATCGCCACCACGCGCATGGATCAGTTCCGCCGCTTCATCAACCAACGGCACGGCGTGCAGCTCGACGACTACCCCGCCCTGCACCAATGGAGCATCGACCAGCGCCCGGATTTCTGGCAGGCGATTGTCGCGTTCTTCGACGTGCAGTTTCGCAGCCCATCCAGCGTCACGCTGATCGAAGACATCGAGATGCCCAGCGCCCAATGGTTTCCCGGCGCCACCCTGAACTTCGCCGAACACCTGTTGCGCCGCCGTGACGATCATCCTGCGGTGGTGGCTGTCAGCGAAGACGGCCAACGTGAACAGTTGAGCTATGCACAACTGGCGGAACAGGTTGCCGGCCTGCAAAAAAGCCTGCGGGCGGCCGGGGTCGGCATAGGTGACCGAGTGGCCGCGTGTATGCCCAACACCTGGCAAACCCTGGTGGGCATGCTCGCCACCACCAGCCTCGGTGCGATCTGGTCGTGCTCCTCGCCAGATTTCGGCACCCAAGGCGTCATCGACCGCTTCGGCCAGATCGAGCCCAAGGTGCTGATCACCTGCGCAGGCTACCGCTATGCCGGCAAGCGCATCGACCAGAGCGCCAAGCTCAATGAGATCCTTGAACGCCTGCCCTCCCTGCAACAGCTGATCATCGTGCCTTACGCCAAGCCCGAAGCGCAGGCTGGGGACTACACCACCCACGCCCACGTCGCGCTGTGGGACGACTTCTATCAAGCCGGCGGCGAACCCGAATTTGTCGCGGTGCCGTTCGACCACCCGCTGTATATCCTTTATTCCAGCGGCACCACCGGCATCCCCAAGTGCATCATCCACGGCACTGGCGGCGTATTGCTGACTCACCTCAAGGAACACGGCCTGCATGCCGACCTGAACCGCGAGGACTGCCTGTTCTACTACACCACCTGCGGCTGGATGATGTGGAACTGGCTGGTGTCGGTGCTGGCGAACGGCGCCACCGCGGTGCTGTACGACGGCTCGCCGTTCCACCCCGGCCCCGAACGTTTGATCGACCTGATCGATGCGGAAAAAATCAGCGTGTTCGGCACCAGCCCCAAATTCCTCGCCACCCTGGAAAAGTCCGGGGTGCAGCCGCGCCTGAGCCACGATCTGGGCAGCCTCAAGGGCTTGATTTCGACCGGCTCGCCGCTGTCGCCCCAGAGTTACGACTACGTGTACCGCGAGATCAAAGCCGAGCTGTGCCTGTCCTCGATGTCCGGTGGCACCGACATTGTCTCCTGCTTTGTGATCGGCAACCCGGTGCTGCCGGTGCGGCGTGGTGAGATGCAATGCAAGAGCCTGGCCATGGCCATCGAAGTGTGGGACGACCAGGGCCGGCCCCTGATCGGAGAGAAAGGCGAACTGGTGTGCACTCGGCATTTCCCTGCCATGCCCATCGGGCTGTGGAACGACCCGCAGCAGCAGAAACTGCGCGCTTCGTATTTCAGTCAGTTCCCCGGTGTATGGGCCCAGGGTGACTATGCCGAGCAACGCGCCAACGGCAGCCTGTTGATCCACGGGCGTTCCGACGCGGTGCTCAACCCCGGCGGCGTGCGCATTGGCACCGCCGAGATTTATCGCCAGGTGGAAAAGGTCCCGCAGGTGCTGGAAAGCCTCGCCATCGGCCAGCATTGGCAGGACGACGTGCGCGTGGTGCTGTTTGTGCGCCTGGATGATGGAATTGAACTGGACGAGGCGCTGCAACAGCAGATCCGCCAGGTGATTCGTGCCAACACCACACCGCGCCATGTACCGGCCAAGATCCTCGCTGTCACGGATATCCCCCGCACCATCAGTGGCAAAATCGTCGAATTGGCGGTGCGCAACGTGGTGCATGGAGAGCCGGTGAAAAACACCGATGCCCTGGCCAACCCTCAGGCACTGGAGCAATTTCGCGACAGAGCTGAGCTGGCTTATTAGATGAAAGGTTTCAGCGCTGACGCAGCGTTTTGAAGAAAAACCCTCAAGGCATGCTATTTTTCCGGGGTAGCCACCCGTTGTCGTTCCTTGGGACAATGGGTGTTGTCATTTTTCAAAGCGTCAGGCTCAGGGCTTTTTATGAATGGAACATCCACCGGTAGCGAAGCCGCTGCATTGATCAGGCGGCTGGACTGGGCGCAAAGCCCCCTCGGTGAGGCCAGTGAGTGGCCGCAAAGCCTGCGCACTGCCGTCGATATCGTCGTGCATTCGCCCATGCCGATGGTACTGCTGTGGGGCCCGCACCTCACACAACTCTATAACGATGGCTTTGCACACCTGATTGGTAGCAAGCACCCCGGCGCCTTGGGCCAGCCGGCGCACCACACCTGGCCAGAGCTTGAAAGCTTCGCCGCGCCGGTCTACGACGCCGTGCTCGGCGGCCAGGTACGTACCTTCAGCGAGCAACGCTTTGTGCTGCACCGCCAGGGCTGCGATACCGAAATCTGGCTGGATCTGACCTACAGCCCGGTGCGCGATGAAAGCTGCCGGGTAGCCGGCATCCTGGTCACGGCCATTGAAACCAATGAGCGACGCAGCAAAACCCTCGAACTGCAACAGCGCTCCGAAGCAAGCCTCAAGGCCCAGCACAACACCGAGCAACGCCTGCAACTCGCGTTGGCGGCCACCGACGCGGTGGGTACCTGGGACTGGGATATCGGTGAAGACCGCTTCATCGCCGACGCCCATTTCGCCTGCCTGCATGGCGTCGACCCCAACGATTCAAGCCTGCTGCCCATCAGCGCCTACCTGCACGGCGTGCATCCCGAAGACCGGGGCACAGTGACGCGCAGCATCAAGCATTGCATCACCCATGGCACCGAGTACGCCGAGGAATACCGCCTGCAACAGGCCGATGGCCAGGTGCGCTGGGTGTTCGCCCGTGGCCGTTGCTACAAGGATCAACAGGGCCGGCCGGCGCGGTTCCTCGGCGCCGCGCTGGACCTCACCGAGCGCAAAAACACCGAGCAGGCCTTGCGCCAGAGCCAGACCGAGCTGCAACTGATCATCAACGCCATGCCGGTGTTGATCGGCTACGTTGACCACGAACAGCGCTTTCGCCTCAACAACAGCGCTTACCTCGAGTGGTATGGCAAAACGCCCCAGGAGCTGTACGGCAAGACCATCCGCGAAGTGCTCGGCGACGAGGTGTATGCCGGGCGCGCAGACAAGATCGCCGCCGCGCTCAAGGGCAAGGCGTGCAGCTTCATGACGGTGACGCCTCATCGCGACGGCCGCCCCCGCCATGCGCTGATGAAGTACCTGCCGCGGTTTAGTAGTGACGGCTCGGTGAATGGTTTCTACATCTTTGTGATCGACGAGACCGAACGCAAGCTCACCGAAGAGGCCCTGCGCCACCTCAACGAGAACCTTGAAGAACGCGTGGCCCAGCGCACCCAGGCGCTGGCCGAGGCCAACCAGCGCCTGCAGAACGAGATGTTCGAGCGCGAACGTGCAGAAGATGCCCTGCGCCATGCGCAGAAGATGGAAGCGGTCGGTCAGCTCACCGGCGGTATCGCCCATGACTTCAACAATATGCTCACCGGCATCATCGGCAGCCTGGACCTGATGCAGCGCTATATCGCCGCCGGGCGCAGCGACGATATCGGCCGTTTTGCCGATGCTGCCGTGTCCTCCGCGCACCGTGCCGCCGCCCTTACCCACCGGCTGCTGGCGTTCTCGCGGCGCCAGTCACTGGACCGTCGCCCCACCGACCCCAACCAACTGGTGGCGTCCCTGGAAGACCTGTTCCGGCGTACCAAGGGCGCGCATATCGAACTCAAGGTACAACTGGGCAAGGACATCTGGCCGGTGAACACCGACGCCAGCCAGTTGGAAAACGCCCTGCTCAACCTGGTGATCAACGCCCGCGACGCCATGCCCGACGGCGGCGAGCTGCTGATCGAAACCGCCAACAGTTACCTGGACGGCACCGACATCACCACCCTGGAACCGGTCAAGGCCGGCGACTATGTGATGCTTGGTGTGAGCGACAACGGCAGCGGCATGGCGCCGAAAATCCTCGCCAAGGCGTTCGACCCGTTCTTTACCACCAAGCCCATCGGCCAAGGCACTGGCCTTGGGTTGTCGATGATCTACGGCTTTGCCCAGCAATCCGGCGGCCACGTGACCATCCAGAGCGAACCGGGCCAGGGCACCTGCGTGCGCCTGTACCTGCCGCGTTTGTATGGCACCGCACTGGAAAGCAGCCTGCCTACCAGCCTGACCGAAGCCCCCGTGGCCCTGGCCGGTGAAGCGGTGGTGGTGGTCGAGGACGACCCGGCGGTGCGCATGCTGGTGGTCAATGTACTTGACGAACTGGGCTATACCGCGCACCAGGCGGCGGATGCGCGTGCGGCGCTGCCGTTGCTGGAATCGGATTTGCGCGTGGACTTGCTGGTGACCGACGTTGGCTTGCCCGGCATGAACGGCCGGCAACTGGCGGAAATCGCCCGCCAGCATCGCCCCGGCCTGCGCGTGCTGTTCATGACCGGTTATGCCGAGAAAGCCGCCGAACGCCAGGGGTTCCTGGAGGACGGCATGGACATGGTCGCCAAGCCTTTTTCCATTGACCTGTTGGCCAACAAAATCCGTAGCATGATCGGCGTCGAGGCCTGAGTTCAGGCATAATCGCGCGCCGTCGCACAGCTGGTAGAGCCCCATGAAAGCCCAAGCCCGTCATATCCTGGTGAAAACCAGCGAAGAAGCCGAACAACTCAAGCAGCGTATTGCCAAAGGCGAAGCCTTTGATGTGCTGGCCAAGAAGTACTCCACCTGCCCGTCGGGCAAACGCGGTGGTGACCTGGGCGAAGTGCGGCCCGGGCAGATGGTGGGGGCGATTGATGCGGTGATCTTCAAGAAACCGGTGAAGGTGGTGCACGGGCCGATCAAGAGCAAGTTTGGCTATCACCTGGTGCAGGTGTTTTACCGGGATTGATACGGCTACCTCCGATCGTTCCCACGCTCTGCGTGGGAATGCCTCACTGGACGCTCTGCGTCCGCTTCTGGGACGCAGAACGTCCCGGGCTGCGCTCCCACGCAGAGCGTGGGAACGATCAGTGATCATCTCGGTATCAGCGCCCCGGGCACCTGAATCACCCGGCTTGCCAACCGATGCCCCGCCAGTGCGGCGTCTTGGGGCGAGTCACCCTTGAGTCGACAGGCCAAATACGCCGCACTGAACGAATCCCCCGCCGCCGTGGTGTCCACCACCTTCTCCACTTTCAACGACGGCACCGCAAAGCGCTCGCCCGCGCAACGAATCAGGCACGCATCCGCTCCCCGCTTGAGCACCACTTCTGCAATCGACGGGTACGCCGCAAACACCTGCTCGCTATCCTCATAGCCAAACAACGCGCGCTCGTCATCCTCGGTGAGCAAGGCAATGTCCACTTCGGCCAACACCCTGCGATACGCCTCACGAGCCGTTTGCACATCGGCCCACAACCGGGGCCGGTAGTTGTTATCGAACACCACCCTGGCGCCGCGCCGGCGGGCTTCGATCAGCGCCTGCAGTAAACGCTCACGCCCGATGTCTCCCAGCACGGCCAAGGTAATGCCGCTGAAATACACCACATCATAGCCCGGCAGGGCCGCCAGCACCGGCTCGGCGGCAGGCGTGGTGAAGCAGTCGCGCACGGCCGCCTCGTTGCGCCAGTAGAGGAATTTACGTTCGCCCTGGGCGTCGGTCTGGATGCAATACAAGCCCGGCAGGCGCCCAGGCAGACGCTGGACCCTGTCCAGGCCAAGGCCTTCGGCGTGCCAATGCTCACACATGGCATCGCTGAAGCTGTCATCGCCCAGGGCGGTGACGTAGTCAACGCTGCCGGCATCGCCCAGCTCGCGGCGCAGGTACACCGCGGTGTTCAAGGTGTCACCGCCGAAGCTCTGGTGCAGGCTGCCGTCGGCGCGGTGTTGCAGTTCGATCATGCATTCGCCGATGAGGGCGATGCGGGGGTGGATGTTCATGGCAAAGTTCTCAGGTGTGCTGGAGGGCCCCATCGCGGGCAAGCCCGACTCCCATATTCGACTGCATTCCTTCAGTTAAAACGCGGTCACTGTGGGAGCTGGCTTGTCGGGTCGCCGCATCGCTGCGATAGCCGCGACTCGGTCTAGAAGCAGGTATGCAGAGACTCGACCACCTGCAACTGCTCATCCACCAGGCACCCCACCTGCCACTTGTCAAAGGTCAGGCAAGGGTGGGACGTACCAAAGGAAATGATGTCGCCAATACGCAATTCAACCTCCGGCGCCACAGTCATGAACGCATGCTGGTCCATCACCGCCGTGACCTTGCACCCGCTCACATCATCACCTTGCGCCGGCACGATCCCGGCCCTGTAGCGCTTGAGCGGCACTGGCAAACCGGCGTCGTAGGCCACGTCGCGCTTGCCCAGGGCAACCACCGCAAAACCAGGCTCCGGCAGCGACTGCACATGCGCCCAGACTTCCATTGCCGGGCGCAGGCCCTCGTTGAGGTCGCTGCGGCGTTCGAGTACGCAGCACTGCGCCTCTTTATAGATGCCATGGTCGTGGGCCACGTAACTGCCAGGGCGCAACACGCTGAGGAAGCGGCCGGCGGCGTTCTGCGTTTCGAACGACTCGGCGATCAGGTCGTACCAGGCCGAGCCCGATGCGGTGATGATCGGCTTGGGCAGGTCGAACAGGCCGCTGTCTTGCAGTTCCACCGCCAGGCTCACCAGGCTGGCGGCGAAGGCGCGGATACCGCTGATGGCGTGCTCGCCGTGGATCACGCCTTCGTAACCCTCGATACCGGTGAGGGCCAAGGCCGGCTGGGCCTTGATCGCCTTGGCCAGGTCGCGCACTTGCTGCTCGCTGCGGCAGCCGCACCGGCCACCGACCACGCCGTACTCGATCATCACGTTGAGGCGCTGGCCACGGGCGGCGAAGAACAGGCCCAGGTCGGCGACGTTGTCCGGGTGATCGACCATGCAATGGAAGTCAAAATCCTTATCGGCCAGCAGGTCTGCGATCAAGGCCATGTTCGCCGCGCCCACTAGTTGGTTGGCCATCAGCACGCGACGCACGCCGCTGGCGTAGGCGGCGCGGGTCTGCACAGCGGTAGCCAGGGTGATGCCCCAGGCACCGGCGGCGATCTGGCGCTGGAACAGCGCGGGCATCATGCTGGTCTTGCCGTGGGGCGCCAGCTCGGCGCCGCTGCTGCGGACAAAGTCCTGCATCCAGCGGATGTTATGTTCCAGGGCGTCACGGTGCAGCACCAGGGCCGGCAGGCTGACATCGCGAACCAAATGGGCACCGACGGCGGCGGCACCTTTTTCAACGGCATTGAGGGCAGACATGGAAAACTCCTATTCGTTGATGCGCCGGGCCAGGCTGTTGGCACTGTCGATCAGTACCCGGCGATAGTCATGGTAGTTTTTGCTCGCATCAGCCCGGGGGGCGACGATGCACAGGGTCGCGATGCTGATGCCCTGGGCATCGCGCACCGGGGCGGCAAAGCAGTGGGTGAAGGTGTCGGCCACACTGTCGAAGGAGAAGAACCCATCCAGGCTGGCCTGGCGAATCTGCGCCAGAAAGGTGTCCAGCGGCAGGCGCAGGCCATCCGGCAGGATGAAATCGTCGGGATCGATCAGGTCGACGATCTGCTGATCGCTCAAATGCCCCAGCAACAAGCGTCCCGAGGCAGTCCACGGAATGGGCGCGTTTTCACCGATGTCCGAAGAAATACGGAAATGCCGCTGGCCTTCGCGCATCAGCGCCACCGTGTATTTGCGCCCGTTGAGCAGGCACATCTGCGCGGTTTCGTGGGTCTGGCTGACGATCTCCTGCAAGGCGTGGTCGGCCTCGCGGGTCAGGTCGAAGTGACGCAAGTGTGCCTGGCCGAGGAAATACAGCTGACGCCCCAGATACACGTGGCCGTCCTTGCCCACGGTCTCCAGGATGCGCCGCTCCAGCAACGACGCCACCAGTTCGTAGACCGTGGATTTGGGGCTGCCAATGCCGCTGGCAATATCATTCGGGCGCAGGGGTTGGCCGATTTCCTTGAGAAAATCGAGGATATCGAACGCACGGTCCAGGCCTTTGGCGCGGCGTTTGATGGTGTCTTCGGTCATGGCAGTACTCGGTCCCGTTCCAGATGATCGTTCCCACGCTCTGCGTGGGAATGCATGCGGTGACGCTTTGCGTCACATGCGCGGACGCAGTGCGTCCAAGGCGGTATTCCCACGCAGAGCGTGGGAATGATCAGTTAGGCCTTTTTCTTGTAGGCCACGCAATCGATCTCGACCTTGCAATCGACCATCATATTGGCCTGAACACAGGCGCGCGCCGGTGCGTGCTCCGGGGTGAAGTATTCGCCGAATACCTTGTTGAAACTCCAGAAGTCCCGTGGGTCTTCCAACCACACGCCCACCCGCACCACATCCTTGAGCTCGTAGCCGGCTTCTTCGAGGATCGCCACCACGTTGCGCATCGTCTGGCGGGTTTGCTCGATGATGCCGCCATTGATGATTTCACCGTCCACCGCAGGCACCTGGCCCGACACGTACAGCCAGCCATCGGCTTCCACCGCGCGGGCGAACGGACGTGGCTGGCCGCCACCTGCGGTGCTGCCGGTGCCGTAACGAGTAATGCTCATAAAGTTGCTCCTTGTTAAAAACGAATGTTCTTGAGAAATTCTGCCAGGCGCGGCGACTGCGGCCGTTCGAAGATGTCCTTCGCACTGCCCTGCTCTTCAATGCGGCCCTGGTTCATGAAGACGATCTGGTCCGAGACCTCATAGGCAAAGCGCATCTCGTGGGTGACCAACAACATGGTCATGCCCTCCTCCGCCAACCCCTTGATCACGCTGAGCACTTCGCCCACCAACTCCGGGTCGAGGGCCGAGGTGACTTCGTCGAACAGCATCAGGCTGGGGTTCATGGCAATGGCCCGGGCAATGGCCACGCGTTGTTGCTGACCACCGGACAATTGGCCGGGAAAGTGGTTGCGGCGCTCCAGCAGGCCGACGCGGTCCAGCCATTTTTCGGCCAGCGCTACCGCTTCATCCTTGCCCATTTTCTTGACCTTGAGCAAGCCGAGGGTGACGTTCTGCAGCGCGGTCAGGTGCGGGAACAGGTTGAATTGCTGGAACGCCATGCCGGTCATTGCGCGGTGCTGGGCGATCACCCGCTCCGGGTGGCGTACACGCTTGCCGCCGACATCGCTGTAGCCGATGGACTCGCCATCCAGGGTGATCTGCCCGCCCTGGAACTCTTCCAGCAGGTTCACGCAGCGCAGCAAGGTGGTCTTGCCCGAGCCGCTGGAGCCGATCAACGTCACCACATTGCCGCGCTGCATGGACAGGTCGACGCCCTTGAGCACTTCCACCTGGCCGTATTGTTTACGCAGGCCACGAATGTCCAGCAGCGCTGGGTTGGTTTGAGCTTGGTTCATGGCAAGGCCACCCGCTTTTCAATGTAGCGCCCGAATAATTCGATGGCGTAGTTGATGACAAAGAACAGAAAACCGGCGAACAGGTAGAACTCCAGGGTCATGAAGGTGCGCGCGATCACCTGCTGGGTACTGAGCAGCAATTCGGCCACACCGATCACCGACAGCAAGGTGGAAGCCTTGACGATTTCCGTAGAGGAGTTCACCCAGGTCGGCAAGATCTGCCGCAGCGCCTGGGGCAACAGCACGTAGCCCAGGGACTGATAGAACGTCAGGCCAATCGCCTTGCCCGCTTCCAATTGCCCACGGGGAATGGCCTGCAGCGCGCCGCGCACGATTTCCGATACATGGGAGCCACAGAACAAGGTGAGCCCGACAGCACCGGCCTGGAACGCACTGATTTGCCAGCCAAGGGCGGGCAGCATGTAGAAACATGCCAACACCAGCACAAACACCGGCGTGCCACGGATCAAATCGACATACAGACGGAACGGCGCACGCATCCAGAACTTGCCGTAGGTGAGGATCAACCCGGCGACGATGCCGATCAGGGTGCCAAAGACAATCGCCAGCGCCGAGACCGCCACGCTGGCCTGAAAGCCGGCCCAGAGGGTCTCGCGGGCGATCCACAATTCATGCAGCCAACTGGGGGATTCGTACATGAGGCCCTTCCTTAACGACGGATAGCCAAACGCTGTTCCAGGTAACGGAGCAGCATGGCAATCAGGTAACAGGCAGCCACGTAGAGCGCGGTCGTGACCAGCCAGGTTTCAATCACCCGGTAGCTTTCGACGTTGATCTTGCGGGCGTAATAGGTCAGTTCCGGCACCGCGATCGCGGCGGCCAGGGAGGTGTCCTTGAACAGCGAGATGAAGTTGTTCGAGAGTGCCGGCAACACGTTGCGCAGCATCACCGGCACGGTGATGTAAGCGCGAATCCGCCACTCCCCCAGGCCGATGGCCAGGCCGGCTTCCCGCAAGCCCTTGGGAATATTCACCAGGCCTGCGCGGAATACCTCGGTGAGATAGGCGCCGGCATACAGCGACAGGGTGATGATGAACGAGGGAATCTTATCCAGCCGAATGCCCAGGGAGGGCAAGGCGAAGTAGATCAACAGGATCAACACCAGGATCGGGGTGTTGCGCACCACGGTGACATACACCGAGGCAATAATACGCAACGCGCGGTGCCTGGAAAGCATGGCAAACGCCATCAACAGGCCGATCACGCAGCCGATGGCGATCGACAGCAAAGCCAACTGTAGCCCAAGGCCGAGCCCCGCCAGCAAGGTGTCGAAATCACGCCAGACTGCGGCAAAGTTCAACTGATAGTTCATGGTCAGCAGCACCTGAAGGGGGCGTGTTCAGGCACGCCCCTGTTGTTGCGGGTCACTTGAATTCCACGGGAAAACCAATCGCCGGTTCTGGCAGGTCCACGCCGAACCACTGCTTGAACGAGGCTTTGTAGGCGGGGAATTCCACACCGGTCATGGCTTCGTGCAGCGCGGTGTTGACGAAATTCAGCCAGTCCTGGTCGCCGCGCTTGACCGCACAGGCATAGGTTTGCGGGCTCCAGGCGTAGGTGGGGCTGCGGTAGCGGCCAGGGTTCTGCACCATCAGGTATTTGACCGAGGACTGATCGGTGGCGGCGGCATCGGCGCGGCCTGAGTTCACGGCCTGGTACATCAAGTCGACACTGTCGTACTGGTCGACCTTGGCCTTGGGCAGCGCCTGGTGCACCAACTCTTCGGCGTATACGTTTTGCAGCACTGCCACGGTAACGTCATCACCTGCGGCTTGGAGATCTTCGATTTCCTTGTACTTGCTGTTGTTGGGCAGCAGCAGGCCGACGCCTTCCCGGTAGTACGGCAGGGTGAAGGCCACCTGCTGCGCACGGCTGGCGGTGACGGTGATGAACTGGCAGCTCATGTCGACCTTGTCGGTGAGCAGGTTGGGAATACGTGCATCGGATGACTGCACCACAAACTCCACCTTGCTCGGGTCATTGAACAAGCCTTTGGCCACGATGCGGCCGATGTCGATATCAAATCCCTGCAACTTGCCATCCGCTCCCTGGAAGTGCCACGGCGCATTGGTACTGCCTGTACCTACGATCAAGTGCCCACGCTTGAGCACATCATCGAGCTTGCTGTCCGCCGCCTGCACAACGCTGGCGAGGGAAGCCGATGCAGCGACGAGAAAAACACACGCTTTGAATACGGAAGGTCGGTGATGCATGACAAGCACTCCAGGGATTGTGTATTCCGCTATACCGGAACTTGGTATGTAACAACGGAATAGACAGCAGAAAGTGTGCCATAGGTGCTCATGGAAAGACATGCGCCCCGCAAATGCCTTTTGGATCAGTCAGATAGCGGCCTGATGGGAATGCGGCGCCTGCCCGTGAGTACAAACGCTTTGCTACGCAAGACCTCAAACCCTGTTACTGCGCACCAATACCGAACACCTGGGCTACCCTCTAAGAGCGTGCTTGCTCGCCCTTACATGGAACCCTGACTGATGAAACTGCGATATATCTTGCCCGTGCTTTTGCTCGGGGTGGCTGGCAACGCCCTGGCCAGTAGCGACCGCCGTGAATGCAAGGAAGAACTGCAGAAACTCAAGGAAGCCTTCAGCACCGACTACACCGCCCAGAATCACCATGGCTATCGCCGGGCCAAGGCCTCCCGCGACAATGAGGAATACGAGAAGTGCGCGAGCCAGGCCCGCAAGGCCAGGGAGCGCATAGAGCGCGAGGCAGACCTGTGAAGGTTGACAGTAGGCGGTGGCAAGCCACGGGCTTAGCGTTGGCAAACACCCACGCGGCTTGAAGGGAGATCACCATGGGAATGGCCACCCGCATCATTTCCAGCGCCAAAGCGTTCGAACGCGTACTGAATACACCGCGCCCGGTGTTCCTCCTGTTTGTATCAGAGCACTGCCCCGCTTGCGCGCAGGCAGGCTCCTTGTTCGAACAGCACGCCTGGCAGCATCCCTGGGTCGTGAGCCTGGTACTCGATTGCGCCCATACGCCGAGGCACCCTGACGTGTCAGGCACCCCGACGCTGCTGATCTATCGCAAGGGCGCCCTGGTGGAACAACACAAAGGTTTGGGCCCCCTTGAAGAACAAGAGCAGTACGTGAAGAACATCTTCAGCCGTTATGACCTGAGCAAGGGTGCAAGTGCACTTGCGTCACTCGACGCTCCTCCACTTCAGCCACGGTCAAACGCCAGCCTTCATGTTCCAGGCTATCGCCCACCACCGGCAGGCGGTCAAGCAGGCTCATCACCAAACCTGCCAGGGTTTGATAATCCTCGGTCGTCACCGCCTTGAAGCCCGTGCGTTGACGCACCAGGTTGAGGTTCAAGGCGCCATTGGCACGGAAGCCATCGCCTTGCTCGACAATATCGGGCCCTTCGATTTCGCTGGCATCGGGCAATTCACCGGCGATGGATTCCAGAATATCCGTCATGCTCAATACGCCCATGAAGTCGCCGAATTCGTTGATCACGAACGCGATGTGAGTGGACTCCTGGCGCATCTGCTCCAGGGCATTGAGGATCGAAAAGCTCTCCAGCAGGTTGATCGCCCGACGCGCCAGGTGTTCCAGGTTCGGCTCGTTGCCGGCCAGGTACTCCTTGAGCAACTCCTTCTTGTGCACAAAACCCAGGGGCTCATCCACCGCACCGTTACGGATCAACGGCAGACGCGAGTATGACGAGTGCATCAGTTTCAGACGGATCGTCTCGGGGTCATCCGCCAGGTCGATGCAATCAACCTTGGCCCTTGGGGTCATCAGGGTGCGAATCGGCCGCTCGGCCAGTTGCAGCACGCCGCTGATCATCACCCGTTCGCGTCGGTCAAACAGCGGACCCTGCGCAGCATCCGGCTCGCCCAGCAGGTCAGCCACGTCTTCACCCACCTCTTCCACCGCCAGGCTGCGGCCGCCCAACAAGCGCATCACCGCATGGGCGGTACGCTCACGCACCGGCAACACGCCCTGCGCCGACTTCTTGCGACGGGCTCGGGCGATCTGGTTGAACACCTCGATCAGAATCGAGAAGCCAATGGCCGCGTACAAGTAGCCCTTGGGAATATGGAAGCCCAGGCCTTCGGCGGTCAGGGCGAAACCGATCATCATCAGGAAGCCCAGGCACAGCATGATCACGGTGGGGTGCGCATTGACGAAACGGGTCAGCGGCTTGCTCGCCACGATCATCAGGCCGATGGACACGATCACGGCGATCATCATCACCGCCAGCTCGTCAACCATGCCCACGGCGGTAATCACCGCGTCGAGGGAGAACACCGCATCCAGCACCACGATCTGCGCGACGATCGGCCAGAACATGGCGTAAGCCACACTGCCCTTGTGCTGCGCCACATGGCCTTCAAGGCGCTCATGCAATTCCATGGTGGCCTTGAACAGCAGGAATATACCGCCGAACAGCATGATCAGGTCACGGCCGGAGAAGCTCTTGTCGAACACCTCGAACAGCGGCTGGGTGAGGGTCACCAACCAGGAAATACTCGCCAACAGGCCCAGGCGCATCAGCAGCGCCAGGGATAAACCGATCAAACGTGCACGGTCACGCTGCTCCGGCGGCAACTTGTCCGCCAGGATCGCGATAAACACCAGGTTGTC
The DNA here is from genome assembly GCF_001320835.1 of Pseudomonas sp. NBRC 111138. Classification (NCBI taxonomy): domain Bacteria; kingdom Pseudomonadati; phylum Pseudomonadota; class Gammaproteobacteria; order Pseudomonadales; family Pseudomonadaceae; genus Pseudomonas; species Pseudomonas sp. NBRC 111138. Next base: position 43,210 of record NZ_BCBO01000048.1, read on the forward strand.
GATACCCAGCACCAGTTCCAGCACAATCAAGGTCGCAAGGCCGAGCCAGGCCGTAGGATCCGCTAACCATTCCATTTATAAATTCTCTGTCTTTAAAGTGTTCAGAACGCCGGGCACGGCAAAGTGCGGTCATGCGACCGGGACAAGGTTAGTTGACGGAATACGGGGTGCTTCAGCGGGAACAGCGACAGCGGTTGTCTTGGGGAAAGACGACTGGGAGGCTCCGAGAGGGTGTTCATGCAAGTCCTGAAATGACAAAAGGACTTGAATCCTACATTCGAAATACAAATTTCCCACAACGCAAAACTATTACAAAACCTGTAAACCCCTATCAGAAGCACAGCGATACTTGTGGGAGCTGGCTTGCCCGCGATGCAGGCACCTCGATGCATGATCGTTGAGATGCCGGCACCTCGATGCATGATCGTTCCCACGCTCTGCGTGGGAATGCCGCCTGTGACGCTCCGCGTCCCACCCGCGCAAGGATGACGCGGAGCGTCACAGGATGCGTTCCCACGCTGGAGCGTGGGAACGATCTGTATCAGGGTTTACGAGTGGCATCGTCCAGCGCCAGGATGGTGTGGGCATTGGTGACGGTGGTCGCCAGCGTATTGATCACCCCCGAACGCAACGCCCCCAAGGTCGCCGCCGCCTTGGTGTTCTCGCTGGCAATCGCCACCACGTCCGGGATGCGAAACAGCTCCTGCACCGTCAACCCGATCACCCGCCCCTGGATGGCGTTGACCGCCGGCTGGCCGTGAATGTCGATAAAGTCATAGCCCATCATGTCGCCCACAGTGCCAGACAGGCGCGCCTGGGCGATTTCCTGGGGCGAGAACCAGCCCATGCGCACCATGTTGCTGTTCTCGCTCATGTCGCCGATGCCGATCAAGGCAATGTCAGCGCGGCGTGCGCGGTCAAGGGTCGAACGCACCGTGTCGTTGTTGATCAGCACCCCGCGCAGTTCCGGGTTGGCCACCAACGCCGGGGCGTAGAGGCTTTCACTTTCGCCCCCAAAGCGCAGGGCCAGGCGTCGGCAGATGTGGTCAGGGTTCATGTATTCGCCGGCCTTGAGCGAACCGCCGATGGCACACACGAAGGTGCAGTTGCGGGTCACCGGCAGAAACACGTTATCGGCCACCGCGCCGACGTTACGCCCCATGCCCACGGCAACGATCATCCCATCACTCAGGGTCTTGTTGAGGTAGTTGGCGACCAGGCTGGCGACCGCCGAGCGCTGGGTGTCGGGGTCGCTGTGGTCGACCGCGATCAAGGCGCGGTCGAGCTTGAAGCGCTCTACCAGCGCCCGCTCCAGCTCGTTGTTCATCGCCGGGTGCTGCAACACACGCACCTCGACGATCCCTTCATCCCGAGCACGCTTGAGCAGGCGGCTGACTTTGGCCCGCGACAGGTCAAAGCGCTTGGCAATGGCCTCCTGAGTGACGTTCTCAAGGTAATAGAGCATCGCCACTTCGGTCATCTGATCGATATCACTGGCCATGCGCTGGGTACTGTCACTCATGGGGACGGGCTTCCGTTTCGGCGTCAAAGGCGCATTCTCCCGACTCTTGCCCCGCGCCGTCCACTACTGATGCCCATCGCGCTCGATCGCATTGATGCGTTCGACCTTGGCCCCGGACCGCGCCGCTTCGAACTCCGAGGCCAAAAACGCACTGACGATGCTTTTGGCCAACTCCGCACCGATGACCCGCGCACCGATGGAGAGGATTTGCGCATCGTTGCTCTTGCGCGCCCGCTCCGCCGAGTAGGTGTCATGGGCCTGGGCCGCACGGATGCCCAGCACCTTGTTGGCCGAGATGGCCATGCCTATGCCGGTGCCGCATACCAGCACGCCGAGGCGCTGTTGCCCGGCATTGATGGCGGTGGCCACGGCCAGGGCGATGTCCGGGTACAGCACCGGCGCCGTTGAATGCGTACCGAAGTCGGTCACCGGGTATCCCAACGCCTCGATATGGCGCTTCAACAACTCTTTGAGCTCAAAACCCGCTTCATCACATCCGATAGCCACCGGGAAAGGTGTGTTCATGGCGCCAAACTCCACTGATCAAATGATCACTTAGTGAAATATCTCTCACTCATTTCGCAAGCATTCACCCCTTACTGTCAAGCGAGATTTAACTGACCTGCCAGTCAAAGCCCTATACCAAGGCAATAACCGCGTCAAAGATGAGAATCACACCTTTTAAGTGAAAGAGATTGACTGATCAGAATTTCATTTGATACACATATGATCACAGCGAAACATGACTGTGCGACCTAATAAGAATTCACAGCACGAGGACACGCCGATGGCCACGCCATTACTGCTCCAGGCTGAACACGTCGCCAAGGCTTACGCCGGGGTGCCAGCCCTGCGCGACGGGCGCCTTTCTCTGCGCGCCGGCAGCGTCCACGCCCTGTGCGGCGGCAACGGTGCCGGCAAGTCGACCTTCCTGAGCATCCTGATGGGCATCACCCAGCGTGACGCCGGCAGCATTCTGCTCAACGGCGCACCAGTGCAGTTCAATCGCCCGAGTGAAGCCTTGGCCGCGGGGATCGCAATGATCACCCAGGAGCTCGAACCCATCCCCTACATGACCGTCGCCGAAAACATCTGGCTGGGCCGCGAACCGCGCCGCGCCGGTTGCATCGTCGACAGCAAGGCCCTCAACCGCCGCACCCGCGAACTGCTCGAAAGCCTGGAGTTCGACGTCGACGCCACCAGCCCCATGCACCGCTTGAGCGTGGCGCAGATGCAATTGGTGGAAATCGCCAAGGCGTTCAGCCATGACTGCCAAGTGATGATCATGGACGAGCCCACCTCGGCCATCGGCGAGCGCGAGGCCGAAACCCTGTTCAAGGCGATTCGCCGCCTTACCGCACGCGGTGCCGGCATCGTGTACGTGTCCCATCGACTGAGCGAACTGGCGCAGATCGCCGATGACTACAGCATCTTCCGTGATGGCGCCTTTGTCGAAAGCGGGCGCATGGCCGATATCGACCGCGACCACCTGGTGCGCGGCATTGTCGGCCAGGAACTGACGCGCATCGACCACAAGGTGGGCCGCGAATGCGCGGCCAGCACCTGCCTGCAGGTCGACAACCTGAGCCGCAACGGTGAGTTCCACGACATCAGCCTGCAGCTGCGCCGTGGCGAGATCCTCGGCATTTATGGGTTGATGGGCTCCGGGCGCAGTGAATTCCTCAATTGCATCTACGGCCTGACCGTGGCGGATGCCGGCAGCGTTACCTTGCAAGGCAAGCCCATGCCCATCGGGCAGCCCAAGGCGACCATCGACGCCGGCATGTCGCTGGTCACCGAAGACCGCAAGGACAGCGGCCTGGTGCTGACCGGCAGCATCCTGTCGAACATTGCACTGTCGGCCTATAAGCGCTTGTCGAGTTGGTCGCTGATCAACGCACGCAAAGAAGCGCAACTGGCCGAAGACATGGTCAAGCGCCTGCAGATCAAGACCAGCTCCCTGGAGCTGCCGGTGGCGTCCATGAGCGGCGGCAACCAGCAAAAGGTGGTGCTCGCCAAATGCCTGTCCACGGAACCGGTGTGCCTGCTCTGCGATGAACCCACCCGCGGCATCGACGAAGGCGCCAAACAGGAGATCTACCACCTGCTCGACCAGTTTGTGCGGGCCGGTGGCGCAGCCATTGTGGTGTCGTCAGAAGCACCGGAACTGCTGCACTTGAGCGACCGCATCGCCGTCTTCAAAGGTGGCCGGCTGGTCACTATCAGCACCGACACCGCCCTTTCCCAGGAAGCCTTGTTGAGTCTTGCCTCATGAATGCCAAAACCATCGTTGCCCCCGTTACCGCCGCGCCGCGCAACCGCCTGCGCCTGTCCCTCGACCGCTTCGGCCTGCCGCTGGTGTTTATCCTGCTGTGCGTGGTGATGGCGTTTTCCAGTGAGTACTTCATGACCTGGCGCAACTGGATGGACATCCTGCGCCAGACCTCCATCAACGGCATTCTCGCCGTGGGCATGACCTATGTGATCCTGACCAAGGGCATCGACCTGTCGGTGGGGTCGATCCTGGCGTTCGCCGGGTTGTGCAGCGCCATGGTCGCCACCCAGGGTTATGGCCTGTTGGCGGCGGTCAGCGCAGGGATGTTTGCCGGCGCGATGCTCGGGGTGGTCAATGGTTTCATGATCGCCAACCTGTCGATCCCGCCGTTCGTGGCCACCCTCGGCATGCTCAGCATCGCCCGGGGCATGACCTTTATTCTCAACGACGGCAGCCCGATCACCGACCTGCCCGACGCCTACCTGGCCCTGGGCATCGGCAAGGTCGGCCCGGTGGGCGTGCCGATCATCATCTTCGCCGTAGTCGCGCTTATTTTCTGGATGGTGCTGCGCTACACCACCTACGGCCGTTATGTGTACGCGGTGGGCGGCAATGAAAAAAGCGCGCGCACATCGGGCATTGGCGTGCGCAAGGTGATGTTCTCGGTCTACGTGGTCTCGGGCCTGCTCGCCGGGTTGGCCGGCGTGGTGCTGTCGGCACGCACCACCTCTGCCCTGCCCCAGGCCGGGGTTTCCTACGAGCTGGACGCGATTGCCGCAGTGGTGATCGGTGGCACCAGTTTGTCCGGCGGTACCGGCAGCATTGTCGGCACCTTGTTCGGGGCACTGTTGATCGGCGTGATCAATAACGGCCTGAACCTGCTCGGCGTGTCCTCCTATTACCAGCAGGTCGCCAAGGGCCTGATCATCGTGTTTGCAGTACTGATCGACGTGTGGCGCAAGAAGAAACGCTGAAGAACGACCCATAACAATAACTGGAGTTCTACTTATGAAACTGGGTACCACCCTGGCCGCTGCGGCGGCCCTCTCCCTGCTCGCCAGCAGTATCGCCCTGGCCGCCGACGGCAAGACCTACAAGATCGGCGCAGCCGTCTATGGCCTCAAGGGTCAGTTCATGCAGAACTGGGTCCGCGAGCTCAAGGAACATCCGGCCGTCAAGGATGGCACCGTGCAGTTGACCGTGTTCGACGGCAACTACGACGCCCTGACCCAGAACAACCAGATCGAAAACATGGTGACCCAACGCTACGACGCGATTCTGTTCGTACCGATTGATACCAAGGCCGGCGTCGGTACCGTCAAGGCCGCCATGAGCAACGACGTGGTGGTCATCGCCTCCAATACGAAAGTAGCCGATGCCAGCGTGCCGTATGTGGGCAACGACGACGTGGAAGGCGGCCGCCTGCAGGCCCAGGCCATGGTCGACAAGCTCAATGGCAAGGGCAATGTGGTGATCATCCAGGGCCCGATTGGCCAGTCGGCGCAGATCGACCGGGAAAAAGGCGAGCTGGAAGTGCTGGGCAAACACCCGGACATCAAGATCATCGAAAAGAAAACCGCCAACTGGGACCGCGCCCAGGCCATGACGCTCACCGAAGACTGGCTCAACGCCCACCCCAAGGGCATCAATGGCGTGATCGCCCAGAATGACGACATGGCCCTGGGCGCCGTGCAGGCGCTGAAGTCCCATGGCCTCACCTCCAAGGATGTGCCTGTGACCTCTATCGACGGCATGCCGGATGCGATCCAGGCGGCGAAAAAGGACGAAGTCACCACCTTCCTACAGGATGCCCAGGCCCAGTCCCAAGGCGCGCTGGACGTAGCGTTGCGTGCCTTGGCCGGCAAGGACTACAAGCCGCAATCGGTGATTTGGGAGCGCTATGCCAAAGACGTGAAATGGGGTGACGGCACGGCCAAGAATTACATTCTGCCCTGGGTGCCGGTGACCAATGCCAATGCGGACGCGCTGTACAAGCAAGTCAGCGGCGGTAAGTAGTTTGATCGTTCCCACGCTCCGCGTGGGAACGCATCCCGTGACGCTCCGCGTCACTTAACATCGGAACGCAGAGCGTTCCACGCGGCATTCCCACGCAGAGCGTGAGAACGAGGAGTCATTCATGTCTGGTTTCTGGAACCAAGCCTTCGACCTCAGCGGCCGTTGCGCGGTGATCACCGGTGGCGCCGCCGGCATCGGCCTGGCCTGCGCCACCTTGCTGGCGGAACGCGGCGCAAGGGTGGCGCTGCTGGACCGCGACCCGGCCGTGGTCGAGGCGGCCGCCAGCCTGGGTGCCGGGCACCTTGGCATTGCCGTCGACCTCGGGAGGATCGACCAGATACAACCGACCGTCGACAAGGTGTTCGCGCATTTCCAGCGCCTGGATTACCTGATCAACAGTGCAGGCGTGGTGCTGCTGGACAAGGCCATCGAGGTCAGCGAAAGCGCCTGGGACACCACCCTGGACATCAACCTCAAGGCCAGTTTTTTCATGGCTCAGGCCTGCGCCAGGCACATGATCGCCCAGGGCGGCGGGCGCATCGTCAACCTGGCGTCCCAGGCCGCCGTGATTGGCCTGGACCGTCACGTCGCCTACTGCGCCAGCAAGGCCGCCATCGTCGGCATGACCAAGGTATTGGCCATGGAGTGGGCGCCGCAGATCAACGTCAACGCCATCTCTCCGACCATCGTCGAAACCGCCCTGGGCAAAAAAGCCTGGGCGGGCGAGGTGGGTGAGCGGGCCAAATTGCAGATTCCAGCAGGTCGCTTTGCCCAGCCGGAAGAAATCGCCGGGCTGGCGCTGTACCTGCTCAGCGACGCCGCACAGATGATCACCGGTGCCAACATGGTGATCGACGGCGGCTACAGCATTCAGTAATTCATCGTTATGTCGTGAGGTTTTGTCATGTCCACCGTCACCGAACGCACACCTGAACAACTCGCCCCGAGCATCCCGAAAACCATGCAGGCTGTGGTCTGCCACGGTCCCGAAGATTACCGCCTGGAAACCGTCGACGTGCCCACGCCCGGCCCCGACGAGATCCTGACCAAAGTCGAGCTGTGCGGCATTTGCATGGGCGATATCAAGACCTATCGCGGCGCGCCGTCGTTCTGGGGCGATGCCGAACAACCGCGCTACGTGAAGCCACCGATGATCCCCGGGCATGAGTTCGTGTGCCGCGTGGTCGCCCTTGGCCCAGGCGCCGAGAAGCGCGGCGTGGCCGTGGGCGACCGGGTGATCTCCGAGCAGATCGTGCCGTGCTGGGGCTGCCGCTTTTGCAACCACGGCCAGTACTGGATGTGCCAGAAGCACGACCTGTATGGCTTCCAGAACAATGTGCAGGGCGCCATGGCCCAATACATGATCTTCACCAAGGAAGGCATCATCCACAAAGTACCGGAATCCATCGCCCCCGATGAAGCGATCCTGATCGAACCCCTGGCCTGCTCGCTACACGCGGCGGAACGCGCCAACGTCGACCATGACGACATCGTGGTGGTCGCCGGCGCCGGCACCCTGGGCCTGGGCATCATCGGCGCGGTGCGGTTGCGCAACCCGAAAAAACTCATCGTGCTGGACATGAAACCCGAACGCGCCGCCCTCGCCCTGCGCCTGGGCGCCGATGAAGTGTGGAACCCGGCCGAGGTGGATGTGTTGGCGAAGATCCGCGAAATCACCGATGGCTACGGCTGCGACATTTATATCGAGGCGACCGGGCATCACAAGGCGGTGAACCAAGGCCTGGCGATGCTGCGCAAGCTGGGACGCTTTGTGGAATTCAGCGTGTTCAATGACGAGGCCACGGTGGATTGGTCGATCATCGGTGACCGCAAGGAGCTGGATATCCTCGGCTCGCACCTGGGGCCGTATATGTACCCAAGGGCCATAGACTTTATCGGCAACCGCAAGATCGATATGCGCGACGTGGTGACCCACAAGTTTGCGCTGGCGGACTTCAAGGAAGCCTTTGCAGTGATGGAACGCGGCGATAAATCGCTGAAGGTTGTGCTCGAACCCTGATCTCAGTAACAACACAAAACCCTGTGGGAGCTGGCTTGCCTGCTCCCACAATGGAAGGGTGTCGCCCCTTAGAACAAGAACACAGGAACCCGCGTTATGAATCGAGTCATCAACGATCCCGACCAAGTGGTCGAAGACATGCTGCGCGGCATCCTGGTCGCGCACCCCGAACTGCGCCAGTACGAAAGCAACCCACGGGTCATTGTCAGGGCCAGACCGTCCGCCCAGGGCCGCGTCGGCATTGTCACCGGCGGCGGCTCCGGGCATGAACCGGCGTTCCTCGGCTATGTTGGCCCGGGCCTGGTGGATGCGGTGGCCGTCGGCGAGATTTTTTCCTCGCCCACCGCCAAAAGCTTTTTCGACGCCTTCCGCGCCGCCGACCATGGCGCAGGCGTGGCCTGCCTGTATGGCAACTACGCGGGCGACAACATGAACGTGAAGCTGGCAATGAAAATGGCCGCCAGCAAAGACATGCGCATCCGCACCGTGGTCGCCAACGATGACGTGGCCTCCGCGCCCAAGGCCGATATTGCCAAGCGTCGCGGCGTGGCCGGGGAGATCTTCATGTGGAAGATCGGCGGTGCCGCCGCTGCCCAGCATTACGACCTGGACGGCGTGATTCGGGTGGCGCAGAAAACCGTCGACCACTGCCGCTCGATTGGTATCGGCCTTACGCCCTGCACGATAGCCGCGGTGGGCAAGCCGAACTTCCAGATTCCCGACGGCCAGATGGAGCTGGGTATCGGCCATCATGGCGAACCGGGCATCGAAGTCATCCCGATTGAACCGGCCGCCGCCATGGCCGAGCGCATGCTGGCGCCGATCCTCGCCGACCGCGATTTCAGCCAGGACGACAGCGTGGTGGTGCTGGTCTCAGGCCTGGGCGCCACCCCGGTGATGGAGTTGTATATTTTCTACGCCGAGGTGGAAAAACAGCTCAAGGCCAAAGGTTTGAAGATTCACCGCTGCTACGTGGGCAACTACTTCACTTCCCTGGAGATGATGGGCGTGACCTTGACCCTGCTCGGCCTCGACGCCGAGCTGAAAACCCTGATCGACCAACCCTGCCGCTCCATCGGCATGACCCAGGCGGAGTGAACCATGAGCCAGCATTTTTCCACCCATGAGGGTAGCGCCATCGTCGCCGACCTGGTCAGCGTGATCGTGGCCAACCGGGAGTACCTCAGCGAAGTCGACGGCGCTATAGGCGATGGCGACCATGGCATCAACATGGCCAAGGGCTTTGCCCATTGCGGCCGTACGATCGAAGGCCGCCAACTGACCCTGGCCGAAGCCCTGGATGAACTGACCCTGAGCCTGATGGAAGGCATCGGCGGCTCCATGGGGCCCTTGTATGGCAGCCTGTTTATCGGTATGGCCGACGAAGTGCGCGGCAGTGAAGACATCGACGCCGCCACCTTCGCCCATCTGCTGCGCGGCGGCTTGACCTCGTTGCAGGACATCACCGAAGCGGGCGTGGGCGACAAGTGCTTGATGGACACGTTGATCCCGGCGGTGGAAGCCTTTGAACGGGCGCATGCAGCGGCGCGTTCTTTCAGCGATGCACTCGACGCGATGAAAAGCGCTGCTTCTCAGGGGCGGGATTCGACCAAGGACCTGGTGGCCAAGATTGGCCGAGCGAGTCGTTTGGGTGAGCGCTCCCTCGGCGTTCTGGATGCCGGGGCCGTATCGTGCTGCCTGATCCTTACGCAGTTGGCGGACTCGATTAAACCCCGTTTGACCTGACATGATCGTTCCCACGCTCCGCGTGGGAATGCAGCCTTGGACGCTCCGCGTCCCACCTACGCCAGGGTGACGCAGAGCGTCACTGGTGGCATTCCCACGCTCCGCGTGGGAACGATCGACAAGGGATTACCTGGATTTCAGTAATGGCTTACCAGAACCGCTGCTGGGTCAAGCGGCTCCACCAGGTCAACAGCACCCGGTCCACCGAACCGCTGGCCGCCAAGCCCACGCGCTCCTGCAGGCTCTTACGCTCGGCATAGTGCAGGTGGAACACTTCGGCGGTCTTGGCCTTGGTGGCCAGGTATTCATCGCTGGTTTGCAGCTCATCGACCAGTTGTTTGTCGAGAGCGGCAACCCCCAACCACACTTCGCCAGTGGCCACCTCGTCAATCGCCAACTGCGGGCGGTAACGCGAGACGAAGTTCTTGAACAGCTGATGAGTGATGTCCAGGTCTTCCTGGAACTTCTCCCGGCCCTTCTCGGTGTTTTCGCCGAACACTGTGAGCGTGCGCTTGTATTCACCGGCGGTCAGCACTTCAAAGTCGATGTCGTGCTTTTTAAGCAGGCGATTGACGTTGGGCAACTGCGCCACCACGCCAATGGAACCGAGAATGGCGAAGGGAGCGCTGATGATCTTCTCGCCGATGCACGCCATCATGTAGCCACCGCTGGCCGCGACTTTGTCGATGCACACGGTCAACGGCACGCCGGCCTGGCGGATACGCGCCAGTTGCGAGGAGGCCAGGCCATAGCTGTGCACCATGCCGCCGCCGCTTTCCAGGCGTAGCACCACTTCATCCTTGGGCGTGGCCAGGCTCAGCAGTGCGGTGATTTCATGACGCAGGCTTTCGGTGGCCGAGGCCTTGATGTCACCGTCGAAATCCAGCACGAATACCCGTGGCTTGGGCTCGGGCTTCTTCTTGTCTTTCTTCTTTTCAGCTTTGGTTTCGGACTTGCGCAGGGCCTTGAGCTGGTCCTTGTCGAGCAGGCTGGACTCCAGGCGCTCACGCAAGCCCTTGTAGAAATCATTCAGCTTGCTGACCTGCAATTGGCCGGCGGATTTACGACGACCTTTGCTGCGCAGTGCTGCAAAGCTGATCAGTACCACCAGAATAGCGACCACCAGGGTGACGGTCTTCGCCAGAAAGCTCGCGTATTCGGCCAAAAAATCCATATGTCTCCTTAAAAAATGCACTGCGCCAGGCGCGGATGGCCTCAGCATACCGACGCCACTGCGAAGGAGCCAGTGATCAAACCGCCAGCAGGCGGGCTCCAACGCGCTTTTAAAACAAGCGTATGTTTTTTCATTGACAGCTCGCAGGCATCCTCATAACCTCGCCAGACTTTCAACGTACCGGGAAAACGGACGTGGGCAGCATTTATCTGATTCGACATGGCCAGGCTTCCTTCGGTGCAGACGACTATGACGTCCTCTCGCCCATTGGCGTGGAACAAGCGCAAGTGCTCGGTCGCCACCTGGCAGACCTGGGCATTGCGTTTGACCGCTGCATCGCCGGCGACCTGCGTCGCCAGCAGCACACTGCCAGCGCCACGTTCGACCAGTACAGCGCCCTGGGCTTGCCGGTTCCGCCATTGGAAACAGACAGCGCGTTCAACGAGTTCGACGGCGAGGCAATCATTCGCGGCCTGTTGCCCGACCTGCTCAGCAGTGAACCGGATGCCGTGCACGTCCTGCGCAATGGCCCGCAGAACCGCAGCGAGTTCCAACGCATTTTCGCCCTGATCATCGAACGCTGGCTGGCCGGCACCTATGATCCGCCCGGGCTGGAAAGCTGGCTGGGGTTTGTCGAGCGGGTCCAGGGTGGTTTGCAGCGGATCCTTGAAGCCGCCAACCACACCGACAAAATCGCCGTATTCACCTCCGGCGGCACCATCACCGCCCTGCTCCACCTGATTACCCGAATGCCTGCCGCCCAGGCCTTCGAAATGAACTGGCAAATTGTTAACACCTCGCTCAACCAACTGAAGTTCCGTGGTCGCGAGGTGGCACTGGCTTCCTTCAACAGTCACGCCCACTTGCAACTGTTGAAGGCGCCGCAGCTCATCACTTTCCGATGAACTGCGGCCAACCGTGACCCCAAGGTCACTGGACTCTACCCTTAAGGATCGAAACCATGACTGACGTAGCTAAAGCAGTAGAAGCAATGAAAGCCAAATTCAACCCAAGCGCTGCCGAAGGCTTGGACCTGGTGTTCGGTTTCCGTATCGACGACAGCAAGAATTTCTCGCTGGTGGTCAAGGACAAGACCTGCGAACTCAAAGAAGGCGAAAACCCTGACGCTCAGGTCACCCTGGTGATGGACAGCGAGACCCTGGAAGGCATCGTCGACGGCTCCACCGACGGCATGCAAGCGTTCATGGGCGGCAAGCTGCGCACCGAAGGCGACATGATGCTGGCGATGAAACTGAGCGAGCTGTTCCCTTCCTGATTCACGGGTAACCCTGAATCCTGATCCCGCCTCCCCAGGCGGGATTTTTTTGCCTGCATTCTCGCGGTGAATGAAGATCCCCTGTGGGAGCTGGCTTGCCTGCGATGGCATCTACTCCATTTGCCGGACGCACCGCGGTGCCTGTATCGCAGGCAAGCCAGCTCCCACAGAAAAGCAAATCCGTAGGACTGCTCAGGTTTTTGGCTGTAGCAACAACGCCACCAACGCGCTCCACCCGGTCTGGTGTGAAGCCCCCAACCCTCGCCCTGTCTCACCATGAAAATACTCATGGAACAACACCAGGTCACGACTGGCCGGGTCTTCCTGCAACTGCGCATACCCCGCCATCGACGGCCGCACACCGTTTTCATCTTTGAGAAACAGCCGCGTCAGCCGCTCGCTGAGGCTGTCAGCCACTTCCTCGAGAGACGCCAGATACCCACTGCCCGTCGGGTACTCCACGGAAAAATGCTCCGCGTAATAGCGATGAAATTCGCGCAACGATTCAATCAGCATGTAATTGACCGGCATCCACAGCGGCCCGCGCCAATTGGAGTTGCCGCCGTACAAACGTGAGTCGGATTCACCGGGTTGGTAACTGGCGCACAAGGTGTCGCCATTCATCTTCAACGCCAGGGGCTGCTCGGCGAACGCCTTGGACAGGGCGCGCACGCCAAAGGCCGACAAGAACTCCTGGTCATCCAGCATGCGTCGCAGCAAATCCTTGGTGCGTTCACCGCGCAGCAGCGCCAGCAACAGGCGGTTGCCCTGCCCCGGTTCGGTCCAGCGCGAAACCAACCTGGCCAGGTCCGGCCGATGATGCATAAAGCCCAGCAGGCGCTCGCGCAAGCCTTCCAGGCCCTCGTGCTCGCGCTGTTCCAGCACAAGCACCGCGAACAGCGGCATTAACCCGACGATGGAGCGCAGGCGCACCGGTTCGCTCTGGCCATCAGGACGGTGCAGTACGTCGTAGAAAAACTGGTCCTGCTCATCCCACAAGCCTTCGGTGCTGTCATCGACGCGGTTGATAGCGCCGGCGATGTAGAGGAAATGCTCGAAGAACTTCACGGCAATGTCCACATACACCGCATTGCGCTTGGCCAACTCCAGGCCGATGCGCATCAGGTCCAGGGCGTAGGCCGCCACCCAGGCGGTGCCATCGGCCTGGTCCAACTGGTAACCCGGCGGCAATGTGGCCGAGCGGTCGAACAAGGCGATATTGTCCAGGCCCAGAAAACCGCCCTGGAACAGGTTGCGGCCCTCGGCGTCCTTGCGGTTGACCCACCAGGAGAAATTCAGCAGCAGCTTGTGAAAGATCCGCTCCAGGAAATCCATGTCGCCCACGCCGGTCAACGCCTTGTCCTGCTGATATACGCGCCAGCTGGCCCAGGCGTGCACGGGCGGGTTGGCGTCGTCAAAGCGCCATTCGTAGGCCGGCAATTGGCCGTTGGGGTGCATGAAGCGGTCCTTTACCAGCAGCAACAGCTGTTGCTTGGCGTAACCGGGGTCGATCAGCGCGATGGCCACCGCCTGGAAGCCTTGATCCCAGGAGGCATACCAGGGGTATTCCCAAGTGTCGGGCATGGACAAGATGTCGAAGTTGCTCAGGTGCCGCCAATGGGTATTGCGGATAAGCAGACGCTCGGGCGGTGGCGCGGGCTGGGCCGGGTCGCCGTCAAGCCACTGGTTCACGTCGAAATAGTACAGTTGCTTGGACCACAGCAGGCCGGCCAGGGCCTGGCGTTGCACATTGCGCGCATCGTCATCGGCAAGGCCCTGTTGCAAGACCGCATAGAAGTCATCGGCCTCCTGGCGGCGCTGTTCGAATAGCTTGCGCGCATTGACATCGGGCGCGTCCAAAGGCGCAAAACGCAGGTAGAGGATTTTGCTTTCCTGGCCCGCCAGTTCAAGGGTGAAATGCGCGGCCACCTTGGTGCCGGCGTCCCGGCGAACAGCCGACCCAACCCCGCCCACCACGTAATCATTAACGCCATCCTTGAATGGCCCCGGCGCCGGTTGCCCGTCCAGTTTGGGACGATTGGTTTGGTTTTCGCAGAACAGCCACTGCAACCCGTCCTGGCCCCAGGCACTGAGGTGGCGATCATCGAGCTCATGATGACGCGCCAGAACCCGCTCGCCGTCCAAACTCAAGCTGGGCTTGGGTGCATCGAAGGTCCAGCTCCAGTCATTGCGCGCCCAGAGCTGGGGCAGCACCTGCAGGCGTGTGGGTTGGTCCGAACGGTTATGCACGGTGACGCGCATGAAAATATCGTCGGGCTGATGCTTGGCGTATTCGACACTGACGTCGCAGTAGTGGTTGTCTGCGAACACACCGGTATCAAGGATTTCATACTCGGCATCCGCCAGCCCACGACGGGCGTTTTCGGCGATCAGGTCAGCGTAGGGAAAGGCCGCATGGGGATATTTGTAGAGCATGCGCATGTAGGCATGGCTCGGCACGCCATCGACGAAAAAGTACAGTTCCTTGACGTCTTCACCGTGGTTGCCTTCGGCGTTGTCGAGGCCGAACAGACGTTCCTTGAGGATTGCGTCACGCTCGTTCCACAGCGCCAGGCCCAGGCACCAGCGTTGAGCCTTGTCACTGAAACCGGCCAATCCATCCTCGCCCCATCGATAGGCGCGGCTGCGTGCATGCTCATGAGGGAAGTAGGCCCAGGCGTCACCGTCGGCGCTGTAGTCTTCGCGCACCGTGCCCCATTGGCGTTCACTCAGGTACGGGCCCCACTCGCGCCACTGCTCGGCGCCTGGCGTTGCCAGGCGCTGGCCTTCGAGGGTGTCCAGCAGGTTGGTTGCGGGTTTGGCCGTCATTGGGTCCTCCTTCACCTACACAGTGGAGCGCAGTGTAGAGCCCAATGACGCCCGCTTGCACATGAAGACTTGGACGCAGGATCAACTCATTCATTTGCAGAATGAAGTCCAGAAGAATCTTCGTTTGCAAGGCGGCAGGCTGCTCAACAAAATCAGGCAAAGGCCACTTTCATCGCTCCAGTCATCAGGAATTTTTCTATGCACGCCACTGCACATGTCAGCCCTGACGAGATCCGCAAGGGCTTTTCCAAGGCCATGTCCGACATGTATCGAGAGGAAGTTCCTTTATATGGGGCGTTGCTGGAATTGGTGGCCGAGACCAACGCACATGTGCTCGACAGCGAACCGGGCCTGGCGCACCAGCTGCAGCGTACCGGCGAAATCCAGCGCCTGGGCATGGAACGCCACGGCGCCATCCGCTTGGGCACCGCTGCGGAACTGGCAACCATCAGCCGTTTGTTCGCGGTGATGGGCATGCAACCGGTGGGGTACTACGACCTCACCCCCGCTGGCGTGCCTGTTCACTCCACCGCCTTTCGCGCCGTGCATGAACATGCGCTGCAAACCAGCCCGTTTCGCGTGTTCACCTCATTGCTGCGCCTGGAACTGATCGAAAACCCCGACCTGCGCGCCTTCGCCGAAAGCGCCCTGGCCAAGCGCTCGATCTTCACCGGCGAGGCCTTGGCATTGATCGACCAGGCAGAGACCCAAGGCGGCTTGAATGCCAGCGATGCCGAGGCCTTTATCCGCCAGGCCCTGGAGACGTTCCGCTGGCACCACACTGCCACCGTCACCGGCGCCCAATATCAGCAACTGAGCGACCAGCACCGCCTTATCGCCGACGTCGTCGCGTTCAAAGGCCCGCACATCAACCACCTGACGCCACGCACCCTGGACATCGACCAGGTGCAGGCGGCGATGCCCGGCAAAGGCATCACTCCCAAAGCCGTGATCGAAGGCCCACCCCGGCGCCAGTGCCCGATCCTGCTGCGCCAGACCAGCTTCAAGGCCCTGGACGAACCCATCGCCTTCACCGATGCCCACGGTAGCCACAGCGCGCGCTTCGGCGAAATCGAACAACGCGGGGTCGCACTTACCCCTAAAGGCCGCGCCCTGTACGACCAACTGCTGAACGCCGCCCGTGACGAACTCGGCACATTCCCCAATGAAGCCAACGCCGAGCGCTATGTGCAATTGATGGAACAGCACTTCCACGCCTTCCCCGATAACTACCCGCAGATGCGCGAGCAGGGCTTGGCGTATTTTCGCTACTTCGTCACCGATAAAGGCCTGACGGCACGCGGCCAGGCCGATCAGCCGCGCACATTGGAGGCGCTGGTCGGTGCCGGTCATGTGGCGGTGGAGCCGTTGGTGTATGAGGACTTTTTACCGGTCAGTGCGGCGGGGATCTTCCAGTCAAACCTGGGGGATGGGGCGCAGAGTCACTACGCGGGCAACTCCAACCGAGATGCCTTCGAACAGGCGCTGGGGCGCAGGACGATTGATGAGTTGCAGTTGTATGAGCAGACGCAGCAGCGTTCCATGGATATATGCGTTGAAACGCTGTTGAAATGACTGGATGCAAGACCGAACGCCAAGCGTCACCGCCTTAATGGTAACCACGATGCGAAGCGAGCCGCTCTTGATCTTGATCTGCTTTTGATCTTGATCTTAAGCGCCCCGTCAAACCACGCTGGCCGGAATTCGACAGGGATTTGGGGGGTAAACCGGCAGGGATGCCGGTTTAGCCGCCCCGCGCCATGGATGGCGCGTGGCGGCGGCCCCCCAAATCACTGGCGGATTACGGGCACATCGAGCCTAAGCGAGGTTCCGAGTGGTGGGGCAAGAGCCTTTTGCTTACTTTTGGGCTTTTCAAAAGTGAGCCGCTGTAAAAGCGGAACCCTAAGTGGCCGTTACCGCAGGAATGGATATACACCCGGTATACCTGCGTCGCCTGTCAGGCCGCCTTCGCGAGCAAGCCCGCTCCCACAGTTGGATCGCGGTGTGTCAGGTAGATAGGCGTCGGCTGGGAGGCCGCCATCGCAGGCAAGCCAGCTCCCACAGACGGTATTTGCAGCCGACCGATTCGGCCCTGTGTTGCATGAATTCTGAGGATGCCCACCCGGCTCAAACAACGCAATCCTTGCGCCGCAATAAGCCCCAGAGCCGAGTGGACGGGGCGCATCATAAGGAGAGAAGCGACACTTGTCCTCCAGACAATTCTGAACAAATGTGCACATTCCGTGTGTGTGTGTGTGTGGCGAGGGAGCTTGCTCCCGCTGGGGTGCGAAGCGCCCCCATCGGCGGCGGCTGCGCAGCCGAACGGGA